>CAYNMW010000041.1:0-25530 GCA_964398295.1 uncultured Saprospiraceae bacterium
AGGAGTCTACATTATTCGATACCTGAGTCGAAGGTGTTTCACCTCTCGGCGGCATTAGAGTCAAAGGTCTTTCACCTCTCGACCGCATTTAGGCAAATCCGATACCTGAGTTGATGTACTAATCTTTTGAAGCATATCTCATTTATTTTCAATAGCGGATTATGTCACGATACTAAAGTCATTATCTTCATTAAAAAATAACAAATGAAAACAGCATATATAACAGGAGGTTCTAAAGGCATTGGTTTAGGTGTAGCAAAAAGTTTACTTGATGATGGTTACCATGTCGCCATTTCAGGAAGGTCTCAAGAATCGTTAAATGAAGCGAAAGAACTCTTGTCTTCTGACAAGCTAATAGTCATTCAATCTGATGTTAAGAATTTAGCTGACGAAGAAGCTGCAATCGACCAGATTGTAAAAGAATGGGGTAGACTAGATGTTGTCATTGCCAATGCAGGTGTCGGACATTTTAAAACCATTGATGAACTAAGCACAGAAGAATGGAATGCTGTGATTGATACCAATTTGACTGGAGTCTTTCATACTACTAAAGCGAGTTTAGATCATTTGAAAACGTCTAAAGGCTATTTAATAACTATTGCGAGTTTAGCAGGCACTAACTTTTTTAAATTTGGTTCAGCCTACAATGCGAGTAAATTTGGTTTGGTAGGATTTACACAAGCTGTCATGCTAGATGTACGAGAGCATGGTGTGAAAGTCTCGACCATCATGCCCGGATCTGTAAGCACATATTTCAATAATCATACACCTAATGAAGCCGATGCCTGGAAGATACAACCAGAAGATATCGGACAAATGGTCGTCGATTTATTGCATATGAATCCCAGAACACTGCCAAGTAAGATAGAAGTCCGTCCAAGTTTGCCGCCGCAGAAGAAATAATGATCTCTTCCAAAAGACAGAACTCCAAAGGGGTGACACTTTTATAAAAATGGGTTTTAACCCATATAGTCAGTGCAACAGTACAATTGATAAAATTAAAGCCCTACCTCAACTCACGCGTATTGAAAAAATTCGACATGCAGCTGGTCATATCACCAACACGCAAGACAAAATCCTGTTTGACTTTCTGTCCATCAGTATAACTCGCAGGAATCCATTGAGGCATGTTACAAATGGCATCCAACATTATTGCATCAGCCTCGTCTACCTTATCGACACCATATTGTTCTGTATCAAATACCTGCGCATCTACTACATAACCATTTGTGTCTACGGAGAACTGAATCGCTCGCAAGGTATATTGGCGAAAACTTGACGATGACAATTGTTGCATTGCATTCTCTTGTAAGTATTGTTCAATAGATCTGTCGCCTCCTGAGAATTGAGCGTCTCTAGCAGGATCTATTGAGAAGTCAAAGTCAAAAACATATGAATCATTATCCTTTAGGGTATTGTCTGGATAATATTCAATAATGACAGAAATGGCTGAGCCTTGATCAGCTGAAAGGACATTCTGTTTTTGCTCCTGACTAAACACATCGTCAGGTGAAAGTGACTTTAGTTGTGTGCCATCATGAGTTGTCACAATGGTCATGCTCACAAAATCTTTGATCCAGGAAGACTTATAGTATTTATTTAATTCGCTGACATTGTTAATCTCTTCAAATTGTAGTTTTGTTACTGACACAGCTGGGTATACTCTGTTAAGCTTGTAAGTAAAATCAAAGGATTGATCATCTTGTCCAACAGTAACTTGAAGGACAGTAAATAGGAAAGTAAAGATTAAAATAAACTTCACAATTAGTATTTTAAAAACATATTCAATTTAGTCTAAGACATTCAATACTTATATAACGCTTGTGTTCTAAGATAATTTTATTTTGTCTTATTTCTGTTTAATGTTTGGGAATTTATCTTTCACCAAATTTAGTTTAATTCCAAATTCGAGGTACGCTTTCATGCCATCTAGGACAGTGGTAAATCCTCCTGTGTTATTTTTAATTGCTTCAATTAGCTCATTGCCAGTTTCTTTAAATCCATAATTCCTGATTATGACATATGTTGAATCTATTGTCGTTTCTGTAAATTCAAAATCTACAGTCGTAACGGGATCTCCCCATACAATTTGTATCAATTTATTTTGATCAATTCGTTTTACGTAGACATCTGCTGAGACATTATACATTTCCCAATGCCATTGTATTGTTTTACCCTTCTCTAATTTTCCACTTGATTTCGTAAACCAAAATTGAGTAGTAATCTGAGGATTTATGAAGGCTTGAAAAACATCATCAACAGGTTTTCTGATTAGCATTTGCGCTTCTACAATAGGAGTGAACTTTTTTTCTTTTTCTTCCAAGTGCTTTTTTTTATTTGGGTTTACACCAATAATAGTTCTTCCTTATTCGCCTGTAAAACAGGGATGATAAACTCAATTAAATCTCTTAATTCCCAACCAAGTAACTCGGCTCCTTTTCGTACTTCCTCCCGATCAACTTTGGCTGCAAATGTCTTCGTTTTTAATTTTTTCATCACAGACTTTACTTTCATGCCTTCAATTTTCGTTGGTCTGATCAATGCTGCTGCGACTATAAATCCTGTGAGTTCATCTGCCGCAACAATACATTTGTCTAGCAATGATTCCCTTGGCACATTCCATTTTGTATAATGACCAGCTATAGCATGGGCAATCTCATGATGTCCCAGATCATTTAATTTTTTCACTATAATATTGGGATGTTCTTCAGGATGCTGTTCATAATCTGCGTCATGAAGTAAGCCTGTAATTGCATAAACCACTGGATCTTCGCCTAATTTTATTGCCAGTGCCTCCATGACCAGTTCAACAGTTCTGGCATGTCGTCGCAGTGAATCTGTTTTCGTCATTGAAAACAAAAGTGCTTGTGCTTCTTCTCTCGTCATTCCTTTAAGGTAAAAAACTTAAAAGAATCTTTGGTAGTTTAATTCATTGTAAAAAAGCAGTCAGCGATAAAAGCATGATAAGTTGCTCCCTGGTCAACTTCAAAATTAGACAGTACTTCAACAAAATTTTCAGCTTGCATATTTACCAATCCTGATTGAACAGTACCTGCTGATCTTACCCAATTGGAAGCTTGATAGGCATCATTGGGGATAGGATTAGAATTTTCTGTCAATGTGACTGGGCATGAACCACAAGAAGTGCAATTATAATTGCAACCCATAATTTGAGGTACTGGATCCAATAAACTGACCACTAAATATGTAGAATCTAAACCTGCGCCTCGCGGAGATGGCCCATTATATAATCCAACTCCAAGAAATCCTTCATCACCAAATGTACCGTAGTTGTCATTCATTCCGAATTGACTGCTAGTTGTCGGATTTAAATCTTCGTCTTGTATTAATACTATGAGTCTATTATTGAATCGATAAATGAAATCATAAATAGCCCTTACTTCAATTCCTGGGAAAGGGACACCATTGGAAATATCAAATGTTATTTGGTATGCTCGAACAGCTGATACAAGTGTATTAGCAGATGAAGTTAGTTGGTTGGGTGATAGCAATTCATGGCAACAATCCATAATTGGCATATCATTATTCATACAACCACTTCCTCCGAGAACAGGATTCATGTCTACGAAATTCGTATATCCACTAATGGAAAATGTTGGTGCAAAGGATTGAGCAACATTGCTTACATTTTGCTCAATTCCAGTTAATGGCAATCCTTTTACCGGTCCATTGCCATCTAAATAGTTTACACCTGCTCTTGCAGTTCTTTCTTCATTGAGTAGGTGTAATATTTTTTCTGCTGGAGTATAACTGTCCCATACAGCTTGAGTTGGCATGTTAATGTTTCCTAGTGGATTGCCATTAATTCCAAATTGGTCTTCTTCTTGTCGGCGACCATTATCAAAGCCTGCTGCTATATCAGCAACATCTACTCGATTAAATTGATTGTTTGGCATCGTTGGATCACTGTCATAAGCAATCGCAGAAATTAATTCTGGTGGAGATTGGGCATTCAGATGACCAAAAAAGAAAAATAAAAAAATTGCGGATATGCATAGTTTTTTCATTACAAAGTGAGTTTACAGAGTATTAACAAATGTGGCTAGTTGACTTTTAAAATTCTAATATAAGTCTAAGACTCTGAATTACCAATTTCCGTATTACCTACAGGGGACACTATCTCAGATAATTCTAGTTTTAGTTTTGTACCATCAATATTCACAAAGTCCATAAGGACAAAGCCATAATCTGCATGGAATGCGCCTGTCAGATGTGTAGTGCCAAGTTCACTCTTCGCAGTGGCAGTCACGATTAAACACTCCAATTCCCCTAGCTCTGTAGAGATGGTTTTTTCATCTGTGATCTCATATTGATACACATTGGTAACGTTACCTTCCCAGGTCACCCATCTTGGATCGCTCCATTCGTCACTGATGTCAAGTTCCCAATCCCAAGTATGGCCTATCTCATAGGGTTCCTGTATCCAAGGAAATGGATTTAATTCCAATATTTTGAACAATGCTTCTCTAGGAGGATGCATCCACATATTCCGATAGTTTTCTACTACTCCAGAGATTGTATAGTCTGTATTTGGTGGGCAGGTGAATTTTAATAGGGTTTGATTGTATTCTGGAATCTGATCAATCATCGGTTTTAAGCCAGACATCACTTCTATTTCTATAGTCTTTACAACATAGTAACGGTCAGTATTAACTGGCACAAAATTCCAACCATCGCGACCACCTTCAAAGTAGAATTGTTCGCCATTCTTATCCGTGTAACTATAGTCGAACACAAATTTTTTCCCTACTGTAAATATCTTATTATCCAGATTGTATCTGTTTTCATCTGTAAAGGTGCTATCAAATTTTTCGACAAAAATTCCTTCCTCTATGACAGAAAAATCACCTTGGGAATTATCAGAATCAGCATTCACTGCAGCATTGTTACATGCAAGTAGTGCCAGTATACTATAGGCACACAAAAAATATAAAAGAGTACGCATTAAAAATCAGTCATTTATTTTCTATAATCTAATGGAGGGTTTCTATCTCCAAGTAGGGCTTCATAAACAAAATTATCACCCCTTCTTCTTTCTAGCTCTTGTTTCGCATCATTCAATATTCTGGGATTAGCCAAAATGTCCAATGCCGTCATTGTAATTGTTTTTGCTGCATTCATCATTCCTTTTTTTCCGATTGACATGCCTCCTGCTGCAACTGCTTGCCAGGTGTGTGCTGAAGTGCCAGGAACCCAAGTTGCCGTTCGCAAGCCTGCTGTAGGTACCATCCAACTCACATCACCTACATCTGTAGAGCCTCCTCGACCAGTTTCTATTACTTCAAATGGAGCGATGTGTTTAGCTTTTTCTATATCAGTCCTGGCTGCTGGAAACAAGGTGGCTTTTATTTTTTCTGCAAAAGCTATTTCATCAGTATCGTAATGAACACCTCCAACTTTCTGAAGATTATTATACATCATCTGACTTAGGGTTTCATTTGGAAGAACATTATACAGACCGTGGATAACTTCATACTCCATCCGTGTTTCTGTACCAACTGCTGCAGCTTCTGCGGCTTTTACGACTCTTTCAAATATATCTCTTACCCATGTCATTTCAGGATGTCTGGTATAATAGAAGACTTCAGCAAATTCAGGAACCACATTTGGGGCTTCACCTCCACTTGTAATGACATAGTGAATTCTTGATTCAGCTGGAACATGCTCTCGCATTAAATTGACCATGTAGTTCATCGCTTCTACGCCATCTAATGCAGATCTTCCATTCCAAGGTGCACCAGCTGCGTGTGAAGCAATGCCATAGAATCTGAATTTTGCAGATTTATTTGATAATGAACTAGCAGCGTTTGCACCGTTGCCAGAAGATGGATGCCAGTGCAACACTGCATCGACATCATCAAACAAACCAGCCCTAACCATATACACTTTTCCTGCGCCACCTTCTTCTGCTGGTGTTCCATACAGTCTTATTGTTCCTTTACCAGGATTCGCAGCTAACCAGTCTTTTAATGCGATTGATGCTGCTACGGATGCAGTGCCAAATAAATGGTGTCCACATGCGTGACCTGCCCCACCTTTTACTTTAATTTGCTTCATTGGAACGTGATCTTGAGACACACCAGGTAAGGCATCATATTCTGCTAATATGCCAATGACAGGTGATCCTGATCCGTAACTTGCAATGAATGCTGTAGGTATATCAGCTACTCCTTCCTCAATACTGAATCCTGCAGATGTCAATTCATTCTTTAACAGTGCCGCAGATTTTTCTTCTTGGTAACCAACTTCAGCGTGTTCCCAAATCTGTTGTGCTATATCACTATAATGCGCTTGCTTCTTCTCAAGTGATGATACAATTTCTTCTGTATTTGTTTGTGGAATGGCAGCACATGACAAACAAAAATAGCTAATACTAAAAAGGAGTAACTTCTTCATGATTAGTTAAAATTTAAGTATGATTCAGGAATCCATCCTCTTTGTCCATTGTAGTCTACATATGCAAATCTACTTTCTTTACCATCCAGATGTACAGAGTTTTGAGAATACTCCAGTATGGTGACACGTGATCGATCTGGCACCCGAATGTTTAAAGTTTCTCCACCTATTTGCGGATTTTTAGTCATGCCTAAGCTGCCACCCATCGAGTTTGTAACCGCTATCATTTCTGAAGCTCTATTGCCTTGCATTTCTTCAAAAGGAGGCGGTGCTTGCCAGCTATCACTTACCTGACCAGTTTGTTGATTTGCTTCTTGTGCTTTTACCTTTTCCTTTAGCATTTCAATTTCTCTTTGCAAATTTTCGAAAACTGAAGGCTCTGCAGTTTCACATTCTTCATCGCACTCATTTTCGTACTGCACTTCGTCAATGTGTTTCTTCATTCGATCAAACATTTCGACATGGTCATCTTGCTGTGGCGGGGCTTCATCAATCCGTTTATTCAATTTCTCAAATACAGATGGATCTGCAGTTTTCACTTCTGGATCTTCTCTGTTGTATTTTTGAACAGCAGAGGTAACTTTTCGGAATAAGTCTATATAGTTTAGCATGGTGTTTATTTAGTTTGATTGAAAATACAAAGATAATAAGTATTTAAGACCTTCTTTGGAGAAAGAGATTTTGTGATTGTCATCACATCAGTATGTTTAAGCCTGACTTTTTAGGGCGGATAGCTCTGATTTAAACCTGATGTTCGTATTTCCGTTGGAATTGGGAATGTAAATCCAGATTAGATTCATTCTATTAAAAAGGCAATAATAGTGAATATTGTATCAGTTGAAAGGTAGATGTAAAGCTAGCAAATTATCATTATGTAAGCGGATTTTGCTGAGGTCGGATTTGGAGTGAGACTAGTAAAGTTGTAAGAGTAAAGGAGTGGCATAAATCATATGCCAACTCCTTACACAGAGATTTATTTTTTATTAATATTTAATCGTTTGGAATTGAAATATTCCTTGGATTCTAGTATCAGTGATATCATTTAAAAACACAATCAAATCACCACCTTGGCTATCTGCGGAGCCAATTTTGGCTGAACTACCAAGTGCAGTAACTTGGGTATTGTAGTTTGTCCAAAAATAATTTTCACCTACAATCGTAATTCTATAGGCATTAATACCAGAATCCCATACTGCAGAAATGTTACCTGAACTATTCACAATAGTAGCGTCAGCTCTTATGGAACCATAAGCGATTATGTTTGTACCAGGTGGACCTGTAGCTCCAGTTGCTCCAGTGGCACCCGTAGCTCCTTGTGGACCTGGAGGACCTTGCGGACCTGTAGCACCAGTTGCTCCAGTGGCACCCGTAGCTCCTTGTGGACCTGGAGGACCTTGCGGACCTGTAGCGCCGTCTACGCCATTCGTACCATTCGTACCATTAGTACCGTTAGTACCGTTAGTGCCATTAGCTCCTGCAGGTCCTTGTGGTCCCACAGTTCCCATTGTCAATGAGTGCCATTGATTATTCATATACCCTTCAAAGTCTTGCCCTGTAAATTTGATGGATCCATCTACATCACAATTGGTGTCTTCAATGCGGATAGCACCTTCTACAGCATGCAGTTGTTCACATGGAGGTGCTTTGGAGGGCAAAGCAACAATTAAAGTATTGTTGCCATCAATATTGACATCACTTACTGGAGAAAGCCTTGAAGTTATAAAGGATACTTCAAAGTACGGTGTAATTGCTGGATCGAACTGGGGATTAGATATATGAATAACCGATGCACTTTGACCAGGTTGAAGAACGATGGCATTACAAGAAATAACTGTACCTCCGCCAAGTACATCATTTGGATGAGGTGTCCCATTCATGTTAACTCTGAAGACAGCTGCAACGCTTACGCTTAGCGAACAAGCATTGAAGTTATTGGTTAAATCAGATGGAGCATCACCTACGTTTTTTATTGTAGTTTCATATTCTACTACTCCCGAGGAACAAGAAATTATGTTTACGGATTCGATAATAAGATCTGGGCCACTTGCCTGACCGTAGGTCCATGTTGTGCATATGAATGAAAATAGTAATGATTGTATAATATACTTCATTATTAAAATTTTAAAGTTTAGAAATTGTGTATTCTATTTTGGAATGATGTCTTTGTTCAATTGCTTTCATCTTTGAGGACTCCAGACCTAGTAGATTTACTGTTACTTAAATTCGACTGATAAAACAGTTTCGTACTATGGTACTTTGAATGGTCTGAATGTTACCTGTTGCTTGTATAAATTTTGAAAATAACTTGAATTGCCCTTTGTTTTATAGGTAGAAAGTGGTGTGTAAAACTAATTGCACAGGTTTATAATAGCAATCTGCCTGAAGTTTTTCTTTATCTTTATATAACATTAACTAACAAACAGAACAAGGCTATTAAATACGATACCATCATTGAGCGAATCAGATCGAGTATTGATTCTCGAAATCAAGTGATGCAAGAAATGCATAAGGACGAGGAGTTGAGAAGATTGGTTATCGGTACCTTAATAAAGAAAGGATGCTCCGAAGAAAAAGCGAATGAGCTCTATGTAGATGCCATTATCAATTTTGTAAAGGCTTGCGGCAAACCAGAGTTTACTGTGCATAATTTTCCAAGTTATATGGTGGGCATAGCACGTAATTTATTTTTTAGTTGGGTAACAAAACATAAACGCGACACACCATTAATAAACGAAGTAGGCTCTGTAGAAGACTACGAAACCCCTGAAATCGTTCTGATTAGGGAAGAGCGCAAAGATGCATTAAACCAACTGCTATCAAAACTTGACGACATTTGTCTAAAAGTATTGACTTTATGGTCGCAAAAGAAGAAGATGGAGGAAATAGCTAATCAGATGCAGTATAAATCCGAAGGGATGGCAAGAAAGAAGAAGCATCAATGCCTCCAAAAATTATATAAAATAGTGGATGAGAATCCGGAATTACGAGATGATTTAAGATCCATGTTATGATAGATTTTTACGAACATATTGGTGCATATAAAAATGGAAAATTAGAAGGCGATATGCTGAAATTATTTGAAACCGAATTAAGTAAGAACCCGGAATTGCGAGCTGCAGTTGATAACCATGATGTCGTAGAGGAATTAATGGATCTGATGTATGAAGATGAGTTGAGAAGTGTATTAAATGAGGAAAGTAAAGATGCAATTCCAACCCAAACTATTGATGCTACTGAAAATGTTAAAAAATTACCTTACTTACGATGGATGACAATTGCAGCAAGCTTAGCCGCAGTAATTGCTATTGGTTTTTTATTTAAAGATCAATTTTCTACACCAAGCAATGAAGATCTATTTGCCAAGCATATGTCTGCCTATATGGGTAATGTTGTTCGAGGAGACGCATTAGAGGACGACTCAATATCAGCTTGCGATAAAGGGCATTATTTTTTAGATAAAGGTAATGTTGAAAAAGCTAAAGAATTATTCATCGCAGATTTGCGTAACCAACCCAATGAATGTACAGATAAAACAGAATGGTATTTATGCCTTATCTATCTTAAAACTGGAGACGTAATCCAAAGAGATGATTTTTTAAATAGCATTATATCGTTGGGACCAACTCAAAGTAAATATTACAACAAAGCAGTCAAGCTGCAAGCCGACTTGAAGTAATCTTTTTGTTGTACATAAAGCCTATTAAAAATATACCAATCAAAGCGAATCCGCCATAATACCATTTTCTTTTAGGATAGAATAACGGAGACATATCTCCCATAGCTATAAATCCTGCCCAATAATAAGGATGTTGATATTCTGGATCTACAGATTCTAAGTAGTTTAGTTTTGCTTGGCGGAGGGCTACATCTTTGCGTTTTCCTTTTTGTAGTTCTTTGTAGAATTCTGTCATGATGATTGAGGTGGACCTGTCGTTGACGGACCAAAGGGTGGAGACTACTGATTTGGCGCCAGCGTACATAAACTCTCTTCCTAAACTCAAAATACCATCACTTTCTATTAATGTTCCGTTCCCGGTATTACAAGCACTTAACACGACCATTTCATTTTTGATTTTAGTATTGCGAATGTCATCCATTGTGTAAATATCATTGTCTTCGCAATTAAGTAATAAATAGTTTAAGTTGTAATGGTGATCTGAGCTAAACGTATGTCCAGAAAAGTGAGTTGTTCTATTGTTTTCTAATGAATATTTAAATTCTTCCTTTGACAGAGGTCTTGTTTCATTGTTTAACAACGCTGAAATTTGAATGTTTTCTTCCTCTGCAAACGTAAGTGCATCTAAGTTTGAGTAAAGTGGATGTTGGTTTAAGCATGCCTTGTTGGTATAATCATGATATTCAAATAATCCAGTAATACTGCTTGTTATCTTTGGAGAAGAACTAATTTGATTTCCGGAAGATGTTAATTGATAATTGATTACAGATGTTTTATCGACTGTGCCGTCATTAAAGAGAATATCAAAAGGTATCAAAGCCAAATCTCCTTCAGTTACAAGGGTAATTGATCCTTCATAATTGTTTATAGGTGATACCAAATAGTCTCTTAATTCAGAACATATTTCATCAACATGTTCTCTTTCGTAAATCGAATTTAAAAAATTTGCTATTCGGTCTTTTATAATAGAGTATTTACCAAGGGTAATGTGCTTTTGAACCTTGTTATTCGTGATGATAAAAGCGTAAAGACTATCTCCAATTATACTGTAATTGATTATTTTATTTGCTGTATTCTTATCAATTACTTTGGAGGTTTCGTTCTTTTTGGTTTTATAAGTAGCCTCCAAACCAATATTTCTCATTTTGTCTATTTCGACGATAGCATTTTCGCCTAAGGCTTTAAAATGAATTTCTTTTTTAAGTGCATATGCATTTTTCTGTAAATCTTTTAATAGGTACCTGGTATCCCATTTGGAGTCCTTTATAATTAATTTGTATAGCAATTGATGACAATAATTTATATAGGACACTGCTTCAGAAATATCACTTTCACTATTGTTAGATTTATGTAATTGAAAATAGTTATTGGCTAGATCATACAAATATTCAACCAAACAATTAGGATCGTTTATATAATTTAATTGATGACTTAGAATCTTGTCCATTGATTCATCGTGTCCCGAGGCTTTATGCATATGCTTTAATAAAGTGTCTATTGCCATGTTGTGCTTGTCAAGTGCTGATAATACTTTTGCTTTCATCAGGTATGAGTATGGGGTATAATTTCCTATAAAGCTATTTTCGGAATAATACGACATTGATTTTTCTGCCCACCAATCGGCTTTTTCTAATTGTCCGGTCATTAAATGTAAGTAGGCTAATTCTTCAGATACATGCCCAAGAGCTTCTAATTTTGTATTATTTTTTATTTCATCATAGAATTTTGTAAGTAACGATAATGCTTCAGCATATTCTTCCTGATTAGATAAAACTCTTACTTTTTCAAATAGGATTTTACTAGAAATGTCTTCTATATAATAAGGATGAATTGTACTTGATGTTTGAATTGCTTTGTTGAGACTGTCATGTATTTGGAGACCTTGAGATTCATATTTTTTGTAAGGAATATTTAGATAATAACTCCCTTGTGAGAAATGGGTATATGCTTTTTGTGTGGGATCTAGACTATTATAGATTGAGTCCTTTGCGTTGATAAAATTGTTTATTCTTGACAAGCCTTTAAAAAAGTCACCTGATCTATAATCAAAGTGCGCTAAGTCAACATGGGCATCTCGAATAAAAATCGCCGAGTATGGATTTTTATCAAATGGGGTGGATAAGATTTTGTTCAGATATAAAATACTACTATCAATTTCGTTGATCTTAGCATAATTAATAGATGTCTCATGAAGCAAATATAAATTTCTGTAATCAAATCTGTCAATAGCATTCCAATCTTTTAAAATTGATTTAATCAATTCTATTTTTTCGCTTGGATTGTAATCAAAACAATTGGAGTTAAACAAATAAAAGTTGCAGTAACTTTTATATTGAGGATGTGAAATTTTCAGTTCTTCAAAACAGGCGCACTCCAAATCTTTGTTTGCCCTACATTGCTGTACCTCTTCAGGAATGTTTGATAAAATTTCACCTGAAATAAATAAACTAAAAACAGTGATTAACAGAATTGATTTCAAAATAATTCTGCTGATCTATTTAAACTTTACTACCCAGGCATGAGAATTTATTTTGTCAATAGTATGTTTACCAATTTGATCCAGATATTTAGATGGCATCATAGGTGGTCTTGGGGGGTCCGGCAGTATTGGTTTTATACCTACAGCTATAATGCTAGCCTTATTTCGAGGATTGGCATCAATAATTGTATGGTACTTGAATTTATGTTTAGACTCACGTTGCCAATTTCTTAGAGATTTAAAAATTTGAGATGGTTTTACTTTTGACTTTTTGTACTCAAAAATAATAATGGAAGTTTTCTTATTCATGATTTGGATTTTTACGTTCTAAATGTGTTTGTTCTATTGAGATCATACTACTTCAAGTATGACGGATATGAAAAAAGGTAAACCTAAATTAAAAAATTTATCAATTTATTGCAATGAAATGAGGAACAATACTCGCTATAATGCAATCAACCTGGTATTTATTCTATATTTCCTCGGACTTGTATTTGTTTCCTTTTTTAATATCCTTCATTATTCAAGAGTCGTCAACCTGTTAGATTAATCACTAGGGTGTAATTATATTTTCTATTTTAGAAGAATTTGTTCGGTTAAGAGGTAACATATTCATTCTCCACAAAACCATTACCAAAATCGAACTATGAATCCTCTATCAAGACTTATCCTAAGCATGTGTCTAGTATTGGCAAGCCAACAGCTAATAACTCAAGACAACTGCTCAACAGCTATCCTAATTCCAGATATCACAATATGTGATGAAAATACATTTGATTTAAGTGGAATGACAGATAGCGGTCAGGGAGCTTGTTTTACTGGAACTGATACCTGGTATCGCTTTATTGCTACCAACGAGCATATTTATTTTACTGTTCCTTTTGATCCATCATCTTCCACAAATAATGTCAATTTTGAAGTCTTTGAAACTTGTGGTGGCAACCTTGTTTTCTGTGGAAATACTTGTAATGGCTGTGGATTTACTCGAAGTGGTTTTGTGATAGGGCAAGAATATTTTCTACGGATGTCGCTAGACCCAGGAGTCAGCAATGGAGGATTTTGTATACAACAAACCTGTAATGTAACAATCAGTAATGTGGTCGTAAGCAATTGTGACCCAGCTGATAACACCTATGATGTTAGTTTTGATTATACATATGAAGATATTGATCCAAGCTTAGCGTTTGAGATACGTCTAGCGAATAATTTTTTCAGTTTGACTGTTTCTCAATCATCTGGAAATGGGCAATATGCAATTAATGATATTGCAAATGCAGATGATGTAAATCAATTTTTAATTATGTCGCACCCTTCTCCGTTTTGTGGAGGTTCTGCTTTTATCGATGCACCTGCTCCATGCGTCGTTCCACCTATAAATGATCTTTGTGTGGATGCTATACACTTAGGAAATCTTAGCGATTGTGAGTCCATATTCGCGAGTATTGTCGGTGCAATTGCTGATCCAACTGAAACGATACCCAATAATAATAGTGGAGACGTTTGGTACAGCTTTACTGCTAGTCATACCGAAATGCTTATAAGACATGTAGATTCACCAAGCAGCAGTGGTTTTATTTCTTTTCAACTCTATGAAAGCTGCACATTCTCACAAATAATCGGAAGTGGTAATTTTATTTTCGAAGGATCTAATCGTTCCATATCTGGCCTAACAGTAGGGCAAGACTATGTTCTCCAATTTCAAATAGGAAGCAAGACAGAAGCTGAAATAAGTATTGGATCTGATGTTGAAGCCCCTTTGCCATTATGCCAGCCAGATGTCATCTTTTTACCTAGTTCAGGATCTGCAACTTTCTATGCTTCGCCATTTAGACTTACTCCATATGATCCTGTGACGCACGTATTTGAAGAAATTGACAACTGTACAAGTTTGGAGGACTTACATGTCAGAATTAGTCGGACACCTAATAATTTTACCAACCATTTAACTTTCGATTGTTCAGAGTTGGGGAAACTAATTGATGTCTACCATGAAGTATCAGATCTTAGCGGTAATACAGCAACTTGTGTAAGCACGGTTGTCCTTAGAGATCCACAGAATAGTTGTCCATGTGTAGATGATCTATTTATAAATGGAATTGCACCATTCCAAGACTATAGAGCTATTCAGACTTTAACCAGCGATGCTACAGTCACTAATTATTCTCGTTTCAACGCTGGTAATGCTGTCCAGCTTGAACCGAATTTTGAAGTCCTTGACAATGCCATTTTTGAGGCATTTATTGAAGCATGTAGTAACTAATGCTTGTGCTATTTATAAACTAAATTCATAAAATCGCTCTGTGTACCTGCTCTTTGCCTAAAGAGCAGGTTTTTTTAATTATTAAATTTCCATCGGTAACATATCGCAATTATAAGTTACCATTATATACAACAACACTGTTGGTATAAGTTTCATGCACAAAATGTTTATTGGAAGTTTTCATTTTGATTTAGAATATGGCTTCTACAAGGAGCCATATTTTTTTTAGAATAATGTTAGAATAAGGGTCACATTTCACAGTCGCGTGTCACCATTAATAAAGAAACCTTCACATGAAAGATAGTAATCAAAAAACCATTAGCTCTCGCGAAAAAGAAGTGCTGCAATTGATTTCATTAGAATATAGTCTAAAAGAAATAGCAGCATTACTTTTCATCAGCCCGTATACTGTTGCCGACCACAGAAATAATTTGTGCAGAAAACTAGGTGCAAGAAAAATGACTGGACTTGTCCGAATTGGATTCGAAGAAGGATTTTTAAAACTCTAAAAACAATCAAACAACCTGCCTGCCGGCAGGCAGGTCAAACAATCCAACTGTCCAACAATCCAACAATCCAACTATCCAACTATCCAAGAATCAAATCACTCAACCGGCTTAATCGCATAAATCAAATACCCACACTGCTCTTCTCGGAATGATGGATAGAATTTGAATTCTTTGGATTTGCGCAATGCAAGAGATGTCAGACTGGTTTTGAATAGGGTAGTCAGCGATTTGTTGATCGATGCATCCATGACTTTGCCTTGTTCATCAACACAAACATCAATCACGACTTTACCAGCTCTGTCTGATATGATCAACAAATCTGGACTGTTATCCAATTTTCTTTCGCCCAAACCATTTCCGATGATGACAGAAAGTTCTTCATCAATTTCTACTTCTTGAATGGCATCTCTGTCAGGTGCCTCTATGATGACAGGTTTATCAACTTCTTTTTCATCAACCACAAGATCTTCTTCAGCATTGTTCTTGCTATCTGAATTGTCTTCAGATAGGTCATCCGTAGATTCTTTTTCACTCTCTGCCTTCGCCATTTCTTCTTTTTCCTTTTCTTGGGCTCTCATCTCTTTCATTTCTAAGATTAAAGCACAGTGTTCTTCTAACAATGCCTCAGCTCTCCTGTCTCCTAATTTTGCTGATTGCTCCCACAATTCACAAGCCTCACTTTTGTCTTTTTGAGTGAAAAAGATATATCCTTTAATCAGATATAATTCTGCATCATAAGGATCCAATTCAATGGCGGTATTCAGATAGTTCATCGCTGCCTTATCATTACCAAGTTGTTGTTCGGTTTGCCCCATTAATTTGATTACTTCCTTAGTTACACCATTCAGAAAAATGAACTCCATCACATCTTCTTTTGTCCCTTTGTAAGCACCCAATTCATATTTGGCTTTTGCCCTCATGAGATAAGCTGGAGCAAAATCTTCATTATCATTGATGATTTGATTGTACATCCGAATTGCTTCATCATATCTGTCTGTATCGTACAAGACTTGAGCCTTCATGAAGACTACATTTACATTATCCTCGAGTGATTGAGCAAGATTAGAACCTGCGAATAGACAAATAAAGGCTAGGGTGTATGAAAATACTTTCATGTCTCTTATTTTATATAATAATGACGTATTTGAGATAGACTTGGTTCCTATTTGAATCTTTTTGTTATTAATGATTCGTTAAAACCGAGATGTCATATGATGGAAAATGCATATATCATGCCAGTAAAGGCTAAAATCAACCTCAAAGCCTGACTCCTCAAAACCTAACTCCTCTCAGCCAGAGGCTGATCACCCTTTGGTGAAACCCTGACTCCTCCTTCAACCCCACTTCAACTTACTCCAAGCCTTCTTCTGCTTCCTCGAAAGAAATGTCCACGCAATAATTCTACTTGTTTTTTGGCCTTGGTTCATCTCTATAATCTTAACCTCTGTTGGTTCGTATTTTTCTAATGTTAGTCTGATGGATTTAAGATGGGATCCCTTAGACACCAATGTGCTAAACCAAAAACAAGAATGTTTATAAACAAATGACTCTTGCATTAACTGTTTGATAAACTGTAGCTCACCACCATCACACCAGAGTTCGTGCGCATATCCCCCAAAATTAAAATTGTTGACTGTATTCTTGTTTTTAGTTAGATTATTTTGTTTTCTCTTATTTGTTTTGCTTGCTTCATTTTCGGAAGTAAAAAATGGTGGATTACAGATGGAGAAATCAAAATATTCATCTTCATGGACGACGTTTTTAAAATAATGATTTGATGAGTCTTGCTTTCTCAATTGTATTTTTCCTTGTAAGGATTTATTTGATTTAATTATGGATGCTGCATTGTCTAAAGAATTTTTGTTGATATCAGTACCGATGCTAGACCAGCCATATTCAGCAGCACCAATTATAGGATAAATACAGTTGGCTCCAGTACCTATATCAATATAGGTGATGTTTTTGGGGATGGTATTTGATGATGACTGATTGGAGTCTTTTAAGACATCGGCCATATAATGAATATAGTCTGATCTGCCGGGAATTGGTGGTGTGAGATATCCATTAGGAATGTCCCAATGGATATTGTAATGATATTTCAAAAGAGCAGTATTTAGTGCTTTAACCGCGCTTGGATCAAAATAATTAATTGATAAGTTGCCGTATTTATTTTTGGTGACATAAGATTTTAGGACAGGGTATGTTTTTGTCAGCTCTGCAAAATTGTATTGTCCATTATTTTTATTTCTTGGATGGAGATTTTGTTTTTTCACTTTATAAAGATGGGGAGATTTGTTGGATTGTGGGATTGTGTTCACTCAAAGAACTTTGTCATTCTGAGCGAAACGCAGTGGAGTCGAAGAATAGACTTTTACAAGTAACACTAATTTCGACCTTGTGGAGAAATCTAATTGCACAACCGAATTTTGAAGATTTCTCCGCAAGGTCGAAATGTGAATAGATAACATAATTTATCCTTCGGTTCCGCCTCCGGCTTCTCTCAGGATGACCATTTTCTAAAATATTAAAAAGCTAATTAGATAAGGTTCAAAACGATGCTTTTGGGTGTGCAGCATTACAAATGTTAGTTTGAAATGGAGAAAATTTAATTATTAATCAATTTAACTAATGCCCACCATCAACAAAACTCTCCTTATCCTTCACCAAAACATCCACCAATTTCCCTATCGTCAACCCTTGCACAATAATGGAAAACAAGACAATGACATAAGTCAAAATCACAAACAGTTCCTTGTCCATAGTTGGAGTAAGCGATAAGGCTAGCGCAATGGATATGCCACCACGAAGTCCACCCCAGGTCATGATCGTATTCGTTTTTGGAATAAACTCAAGCTTTTTTTGATATAGCTTAATCGGTATTGATAAGGCAATAAATCTGGCGAATAGTGCAATGGGGATCGAGATTAACCCAAGCATAATGAATTTCCCATTGTAAGGCAAGACCAAGATTTCTAAACCGATCAAGACGAATAAAATGCCATTCAATAAACCATCAGTAGTTTCCCAAAATTTATCAATATATAATTCCGTCATTTCAGACATGCCCTTATCTCTTACAGTATCATGGCCGACTAATAATCCGGCAACAACAACTGCTAGAGGGCCAGAGAAATGTAGATAGGAAGCTAGTTGATAACCACCCATCACAATGGCTATTGTAATTAATACTTCAACGCTATAATCATCAATGGACTTCATCAGACGGTAGGCAATCCATCCAAGTATAAGTCCGAGTACAATTCCACCCCCCACTTCTTCTAACAACAGCAGACCAATGTGCCCAATGCTGATGTGATCCAAACCTACTTGAGCAATTTCATAAATGGTGAGAAAAACGACAACACCAATACCATCATTAAACAAAGACTCGCCAACAATTTTTGTTTCCAATTTTTTAGGAACACCCGCTTTTTTTAGGATGCCTAAAACAGCAATTGGGTCTGTTGGAGAAATAAGTGCACCAAATAATAAGCAATGAATAAAAGCAACATCAAGTCCAAATGCGTGCAATAAATAATAAGTGGCTGCTCCAATTAATGCTGTACTGATTAAAACACCAACGGTTGCAAATGCTAAGATCGGTCCTCGCTGTACTTTTAGTTGATCAAAATTGGTATGCATGGCGCCAGCAAATAGGAGAAAACTAAGCATGATCTCCAATAATACCACTCCGAAATCCACTTCACTAATTAATTCTTTGAGCGGATTTGTCAAAGATGCATCGACCCAACCAAGTATGGTTAAGACAAGACTCATGATGATGGTGATCACCATTGCACCTATCGTATAAGGTAATTTGACAAAGCGTTCGTTGATGTAGGCAAAAATTGCGGAGACAACAACTAAGGTGGTTATAATCGTAAATAATTCCATAGTTAAGACTAAGGTACAGAACAAAGATTTTGTTTAGCTGTTTTATTTTAAATTGCGTAAATAATAAATTGCACATATCTTATGATATAGGCATCAAATATCGATAGTCTGGTGTAAAGGTGCCAGGTAACGGTCTTGAATGTTATTCGTCAATGAGTGAAAAGCACCAGAGGTGCGAAATCTTCATAGCCCGTATGCGAAGGCAATACGGGGTTAATAGTCAACGTAAACCCAAATTTGATATGATCCGTAGGTCAATCGGATCACATCAAATTTCATTCGGAGTGATATCTATTTTCTAGAGGAATGATGACAATTTATTTTCCGAAGTACAATTTATTTTATACCCATTAAATTTGATAGTTATGGAAACAAAGAATCAGTTAGAAAAAGCAACAATTGGAGGAGGATGTTTTTGGTGTATTGAAGCAGTGTTTCAAGATATAGAGGGTGTACATAATGTCGTTTCCGGTTATTCAGGTGGACATGTAGTGAATCCAACATACGAACAAGTTTGCGGAAAACAGACTGGTCATGCAGAAGTAATTGAAGTACAATTTGATCCTAAAGTCATCAGTTATGGAGAACTTTTGGAATTATTTTGGACTATTCATGACCCCACTACACCTGACCGACAAGGCAATGATGTAGGACCACAATATAGGTCTGCTATTTATTATCACAATGAAGGACAGAAAGAAATCGCAACTCATTCTATTGCGAATGTTGCTACTAAAATTTGGGATAATCCTATCGTAACTGAATTAGCTCCACTTGCTGAATTTTACTCTGCAGAGTTATACCATCAAAATTTCTATAAAAATAATCCTGGCCATGGATATTGTAATGCGATGATTGGCCCAAAGATGGCTAAGGTGAGAAAGAAATTTGCACATCGACTTAAAAAGCGGGAGACAAATAATTCAGGCACTTTCAATAAATTAAGTCAGGAGGAGGCTCGAGTCATTTTACACAAAGGCACAGAAAGACCATTTACAGGAGAATATGACAAGCATTTTGCAAGCGGCACTTATGTTTGTCGACAATGTGAAACTCCATTGTATACCTCAGATCACAAGTTTGATTCAGGTTGTGGCTGGCCAGCATTTGATGACGAAATAGAAGGAGCAGTAAAACGTGTTACCGATGCTGATGGTCGGCGCACTGAAATCCTCTGCATGACGTGTGATGGACATTTGGGTCATGTGTTTAATGGTGAACGATTGACCGAAAAAAATACCAGGCATTGTGTCAATTCTATTTCCATGAAATTTAAAGAAAGTGGTAGTGCATCATAAGATAGTATGTATTGTCATGTTTTTTCTGTTTTTATCTTGTCAGAGGAATGTGCACACTCCAGTAGTTGAGCATGATGATGAATTTGACTTATTTGTTGAGGAATTCTTAAATGAAAACCAACTCCCTGGTTTAATAGCTGCAGTCATTGACGATGACTCCATATTGAAACTTGCAGCTGCTGGCGTTAGAGAATATGGAGAAGATACACCTATAACACCGCACGATTTAATTCATATAGGATCCTGTACAAAAGCAATGACTTCTTATGTCTTGCAGCAACTTATTGATGAAGACGTATTGAGCTGGGAGTCAACGCTGTTAGATGTTTATCCCGAATGGAAAGATTCTATACACAATGATTATCACGAAACGACATTACACCAATATGTAACGCATACCAGTGGGAGTCCGGCAAATGCGCCGTATCACTTTGCAAATCATAGATTAAAAATGATATATCGAAGAGGTGATTTAATTAAAAAGAACTTAAAAGAATCAGCACCGCATAACTCATATACGTATTCAAACCTTGGTTATATTATCGCCGGACACATGGCTGAAACAAAAACAAACAAAACTTGGGAGGCATTAATAGAGCAATATCTTTTCAATCCTCTGGAGATGAAGACCTTTGGATTTGGACCTCCTGGTGTAAAGGATACGTTGATCCAACCAAGAGGACATACCGTTTCTTCAACGGATATTTGGACTCCACAATTTTTTGATAATCTGCCGGTTCTAGGACCTGCTGGTACAGTGCATCTTACAATCTCTGATTGGTCCAAGTTTATCCAACATATGTTCTTGAAGGAAAACGCATTGACTAAGCATAAATTTTTACTAACGCCAAAAGAAGCAGACTATGCTTGCGGATGGGTTTTAGCAAAACCGTCATGGGCAAATGGACAAACTTATTGGCATAATGGTTCTAATAACACTTGGTACACATTGGTATGGACAACTCCTGAAACCAATAGAGCATATTTGGTCTCTACCAATTCTTTCTCTCCTTCCTCTCCGCAGATCTTGGAAGAACTTGTCGTCAAAATGGCTACGGATTTCTCAAAGTAAATTCGCCATTACATACAAGTAGAAAAAAGAAATAGCTGAATCAAAATATCCATCATTCCATTTTTGATCATTTGACAATGTCCTGATCCACAGATTATGGCTTTGTTGCATTTTTAAATCCAACGAGTTACTATTCAGGAAATACAATAGACAATGTGACAATTTGTTTATTCCTTCCGAATTCATAGTCATTCAATTAATTTTTGTCTGTATAGGATGAAAAGATTATAAGATCAGCAAGATCTATAAGAGTAAAGAATAAGTCCTCATCATGCACATCTTATTATCTTAACTATCCTATTCTGCCCTTTTTATAGTCTGTTCATATTCTTCTCTGTAAAGGATGAAATGATTTATAAGATCAGCAAGATCTAGTGTACAACATGATTTAATCCAGGGTATCTCAATACCATAAACTCATTGAAAGTAAAACTTTAGTGTACTGAACTCATGAACGTTAATTGTCTTTCTCTGATCAAAACAATTCCAAAAATTAAAAATAAAATGCTCAAGCTAATAAGTGCCCATTCTCCGAGTGTTGGGATTACTACCTCGTCACATACAATTGGATCCCCTTGCTGAACTGAAAAAATAACCTCACAATTAGAAATAAATTGAGCTTCAATGTCTCCCGGACAAGGACTACCATCTTGGGTAAAACAAAAACCACCAAAACTAAATAAAAAGTCGCCAGTACAATCAGAGACAATAGAAGGCTCATCGGCGATACCGCAGAATCCTGGACTTTGTACAATTACTATTTGCCCTCTATAATCACACTGAGATAATGTTTGACTTGGCGTACATCCTGATATAGGATCTGAGGGATTGAAATTGGGATCAAGTAGATTCGTTACGATTTCATCGAACACGGTACAAATTTGTTCTGTACAATCTAATTGAGCAGACGTACAAAATGCATTATCTGTTTCATCAATGGTAAATAAAGTTATACATCCTTCCAATTGAGTTGCTAGATCGTCACCAGGCGTCCCGCCAGGAATGTTAGACCCAAAGCTGAATAAAAGATTCCCACTGCAATCCACTACATCTCGAGGTAGGTCAGGTATAAATGGCGACATGAAAAAGGAATATACTGGTTGACCTTGGAAAAAACATTGTTCTATTATGCCGTCATTGCTAAATCCAACTTCTGATCCAGGCGGAAATGCTGTGTTATTAAATTCAGTAATTTCAATATTTACATTTTGAATTTGCTGACTCAAAAAGATGCCATCATCACATAACAATTCAATACAATCACTTTGACTGAAAGCCGTAAAGCCGATAAATGAAAGAAGAAATATGATTGAATGTTTCAAGTGATTCATTTTTAATTATTAAAATAATTGAGAAGAAATCACTTCAATATAAAAAAAGCCGACCACAAATGCAGTCGGCTTTGGATTCACTTAGTTAGAGTGCGCCAAGTTAAAAGGCAAATATCTTACATATGCTTGATGATCTCATCACCAAACTCTGAACATTTCAACTTAGTAGAATTCTTCATCAATCGCTCAAAATCATAGGTTACTCGTTTCGCTTTAATAGCACCTTTCAATCCTTTTTCTATAATCTTACCAGCTTTTTTCCAGCCCATATAATCAAACATCATCACTCCAGAAAGAATGACTGAACTTGGATTCACTTTATCTTGGCCAGCATATTTTGGTGCTGTTCCATGAGTTGCCTCAAATACTGCGATTCCAGTATTGTAATTTATATTCGCACCTGGAGCAATACCGATTCCACCTACAATTGCTGCTAAAGCATCAGAGATATAATCACCATTTAAGTTTAATGTTGCGATCACATCATACTCTGCCGGTCTCAATAATATCTGTTGCAAAAATGCATCAGCAATCACATCTTTAATGATGATTTCTCCTTTGCTGTGTGTGAGTGTTTGCCACGGACCACCATCAAGATCAACGGCACCGAATTGCTCTTTGGCTACATTGTATCCCCATTCTTTAAATTTACCTTCAGTAAATTTCATGATATTTCCCTTGTGCACAAGAGTCACAGATTTGCGCTTATTTGCTATAGCATATTCAATTGCTGATTTGACCAAACGCTCAGTACCTTCTACAGATACAGGCTTAACGCCAAGAGAAACAGTATCTGGAAATCGAATACCAGTAACGCCCATTTCATCCATTAAGAATGACTTTACTTTATCATTTTCTTCTGTACCGTGTAGATACTCAATACCTGCATAGATATCCTCTGTGTTTTCTCTAAAGATTACCATGTCAACAAAACCTGGCTTCTTAACTGGTGAAGGGACACCCCTGTACCATTTGACAGGTCTGACACAAGCATACAAATCAAGAATTTGTCTGATCGCTACATTTAACGATCTAAAGCCACCACCTACTGGAGTTGTTAATGGTCCTTTGATGGCAACCAAATGTTCTGCTATAGTATCAGTGGTCGTTTTCGGCAACCACTCACCAGTTTTTTCATTGGCTTTCTCACCAGCGTAAACTTCTTTCCAGTGAATCTTTCGATCACCATTAAATGCCTTCTCTACTGCAGCATCAAATACACGCTGTGCAGCTGCCCAAATATCAGGACCGATGCCATCTCCCTCTATAAATGGGATTATTGGATCTTTTGGAACCTTTAAATTTCCTCTCCTATTTAATGTGATTTTAGTACCACTCATATGTTTTGTAATTATTCTAGTTTTGAAAAGTGGTGCAAATGTATAAAAAACGTTACAAATGCCCCAAATTCATAGTAAACTAAGCACAGTTCGAGATCACATGGTAATTTGACTTAATAT
Source organism: uncultured Saprospiraceae bacterium (assembly GCA_964398295.1). GTDB lineage: Bacteria > Bacteroidota > Bacteroidia > Chitinophagales > Saprospiraceae > CALFUK01. The sequence goes on from CAYNMW010000041.1 coordinate 24,397, forward strand.
GTTTGTGTACTTTTGAGTATGAATCCAAATTTAGATCCGAGCCAAGACTTATCTGCTGAAGATCAAAGTGTAGAAAGAGCGCTAAGGCCAAAACTATTGGATGATTTTAGCGGTCAACCTAAACTTGTCGAAAACTTAAAGGTCTTCATTCAAGCAGCAAAACTGAGAGAAGAAGCATTGGATCATGTTCTCTTACACGGACCTCCAGGTCTTGGTAAGACAACTCTTTCACATATAATAGCTAATGAACTGGAGACTGGGATAAAAATAACCTCAGGTCCTGTCATAGAAAAGCCAGGAGATTTAGCAGGTCTATTAACTAACCTCGAAGAAGGAGATGTCTTGTTCATAGATGAAATTCATCGCCTCAATACTGTTGTAGAGGAATACCTCTATTCGGCAATGGAGGATTACACAATAGACATCATGATTGATTCGGGACCAAATGCTCGTAGCATACAGATTGGAATCAACCCGTTTACCTTGGTCGGGGCAACCACTCGAATGGGATTATTGACACCACCCTTGAGAGCAAGATTCGGAATCACATTCCATTTGGAATATTATGATGTCAATACATTGAGGAAGATTATCAACCGAAGTGCTGTATTGTTAGACATTCCAATTGAAGATGAAGGCAATCTTGAAATTGCAAGACGAAGTAGAGGCACACCTCGAATTGCCAATGCTCTTCTAAGAAGAATCAGAGACTTCGCACAAATAAAAGGCAATGGGACCATCGATAGAGCAATAGCAGAATTCGGACTGGAAGCCTTGAATGTTGATGAAAATGGTCTCGATGAAATGGACAACAAAATTCTAAAAACCATCATCGATAAATTTAAAGGAGGACCGGTAGGCATCAAAAATATCGCAACAGCAGTAGGCGAAGAAGCAGGAACGATAGAAGAAGTCCACGAACCATTCTTGATAATGGAAGGGTTCATTCAACGCACACCCAGAGGTAGAGTAGCCTCCCAAAAAGCCTTCAAACATCTAGGAGTTGTACCACCCAAAAGCACAGGATCATTGTTTTAGGAATAGGTGTCTATTGAGAAATTGTACTTGATTCAATGGGTCTTGACCCATTGAATGACAGCTGTAATGTTACGTATTTAATACAATGCATTTAGT
>CAYNMW010000041.1:25630-27433 GCA_964398295.1 uncultured Saprospiraceae bacterium
GTTAGTTGTGAACTTTAGTTGGCATTGGCGAAATTTTTGTGTCAAAAATTATAACAATGCAAGAGTCCTTGTCCCTCTAATTCCAATAATCCATCACAATCACATCCTCCAACACTGGATCCAACATCCCAACAAACGCTTGATGATCAGGATGCGGTAGATATTTTTGCCTTGCTTCATCACTATCAAAACTCATGAAAAAGCAATGCGTAAACCCTTTGTTTAATCCCTCGGGACTATTGTTAATTCCCCATTCAAAAAAACTAATTTCCGGAATTTGATTTGGTAATGCCGCGAACGCATCCTCTACTTTTTTCACTTCTCCAAGATCTGCATCATCTTTGAATTTGAACATCACCACATGCCTCAACTGCTTCGGAGTGTCAATTGCTGATTTTGATTGCGATGAAGTTGATGCAGAACTTGTTTCTGAATGAGACGTTTTTTGCTGACATCCAATCAGGAGTAGAAAACACGCGATAAAAAAGGCGAGATATTTCATAGACTATGCTTGTGCAGTGGGTGTAAAATTCATAGGTGGTAAAGGCGGTTGATTGTTGTCTTTTACTTGTCCATATTGTTTTTCAAATTTTGCAATATTATCACCAAGAGCTTTCATTAGTCGTTTCGCATGTTGTGGAGACAAAATGATCCTGGACTTTACCTTTGCCTTTGGGACATTGGGCACCATTCTGATGAAATCAACAATAAACTCAGATTGAGAATGTGAAATAATGGCAAGATTTGCATAAATACCTTCTGAAATCTCCTCTGACAATTCGATGTTTAATTGTTTCTGTTTTTTCTTTTCCTCTGCCATAATTATAATTTAAGTTTGTACGAAAGTACAGTATATTATCAAAATGACTAATCAAGACTATTTCGAACTCAATAAACAAGCTTGGGATCAACGAACCAGAGTTCATGCTGATTCTTCTTTTTATGATAACGAGTCTTTCCTAAAAGGTAGAAATTCCTTGAGTAAAGCTGAGCTTGCTACGCTTGGCGACGTCACGGGTAAATCAATCATTCATCTACAATGTCACTTTGGACAGGATACGTTATCACTTGCAAGGATGGGTGCAACAACAATAGGAGTTGATATTTCAACGGAAGCAATAAATCTGGCCAGGCAATTGAACGATCAACTTGGACTCAATTCAAGATTTATTGAATGCAATGTATTGGATACGCTCGCACATGTCAATGAAACTTTCGACATTGTATTTGTAACTTTCGGGGCAACTTGTTGGCTGCCAGATTTGAAACCTTGGTCAGAGATCGTTTCTCAATTATTGAAGCCTGGTGGTTTTCTGTACTATCATGAATTTCATCCAACCTTTTATCTCATTGACGAAAAAACAAAGTTAATCGGTTACCCCTATTTCAATACTGGTGCAATGATCGAAGAATCGTCAAGCAGTTATACGGAGAATTCAGAGGACATGAATTTCAAAGAAGTATTTTGGTCTCATTCCATGGGTGAATTATTCACCTCTTTATTGGATGCGGGGCTTAGACTGGATTTGATCAATGAGTATGACTTTTCACCATACAACTGTTTTGAAAATATGGAAGAAAGAGCTCCCCGAGAATATGTCATGGATATCAACGGCATTCGATTGCCCCACACCTTAGAGTTGATAGTTTCGAAACCAATCAGTTAGGGTTACGTATTGTGTGCCACACAAGGCACTAAAGTACCTTGGACTTAATAGTTTAATAGGTATTAAGTCCAAGTGGTTTTAACCCAATGTCATTTAGTTAAGAGAATTACAAAGCGCCGCTAGGTGCGAAATATTT
>CAYNMW010000042.1:0-27179 GCA_964398295.1 uncultured Saprospiraceae bacterium
CATCTTTTTTGATCTTAGCCTCAATTTTTTCACAATAGCCCTCTATCAATTGATCTGCCCGATATCGTTTCTTAGAGTCTTTGTTATCAACTAATGGATCATTGAATGCATCTACGTGTCCAGAAGCTTTCCATGTTTTAGGGTGCATGAATATAGAAGCATCAAGACCTACTATGTTTTGGTGCATATTGACCATGCTTTTCCACCAGTAATTCTTGATATTGTTTTTCAATTCTACTCCATTCGGACCATAATCATATACTGCTGCGAGTCCATCATAAACTTCACTTGATTGAAATATGAAGCCGTATTCTTTACAGTGAGAAATCAACTGTTTAAAATCCATCGTTTTCTAATTTGAAGCGGCAAAGATAAAGTTATCTTGGTAATGCATGAGTCCTTTATAAATATTACTTTTGCCGCTAAATATGAATGATATGGCTGAAGCGCAAGAGTCTACTAAAAAATATTGGGTCTATTTTGGGGTATTTCTAATCTTAACTGTCCTCTTTTTGATCTTTTTTAATTCTTGGTTCTGGATTTGGTTACCTGGTCTATTGACTAGTCTTGTTATGGCAATGGGCAAAATGTAGCCATTCTAAGTGTTGTTTAATAAAACCGCACTCAACAAAGCTATTCCGAAGTAGATGACAATAGTCTTAGCTCCATCGTAGTCCTTGGCTATTCGTTGTCCAAACAACAACATCAAAAGAGATACAATCGAAACAATCACAGACTGCTTGATCCAGAAAGTCGACCCGTTCATCAAAAAATAAATAGCCCCAACGACTGCTAATATTCCTGCCAGCAATTCAAAAAAAGCGACAATAACAAGAAGAACAGGAACCATTTGGGAAAAAAACGTATTCTTGAAATGAGAAGAAAGCCATTCTTTATTGCCTTTATAGTCGATGACTTTATCAAATCCTGACTGCAAAAAAACAATAGCGAAAAATGCTGCAATGCTAATTGGAATAATAAAGGATAAGTCATGAACAATTTCCATAATTTCTAGGGCTTTAAATGGTTTCTTTTTAGACTTTTCTGCGTCCTAAGATCGTAATAATTAATTACTGCACCTCATAATTGCACTCACGGTCAGTATGATCGGGAGCTAGAGATTAAAAAAAGCATCACATTAAAACTTTTGTTTTCATTTACTCCCTTAAAATAAAACTAAGCCATGAATTTATTAGACGAAATAAAAGACAAACTAGTAAACCAATTATCTATGCATACTGCGGACTTTCTCGATGAAGAGCAAAGTATGACTTCTGCTGGAATAAAAGGCTCATTCGCCACCATACTTGCAGGAATGGTTGAAAAAGGAAGCACCAAGAAAGGAGCTAACGAAATTTATAAAACCATTGAAAAGCAAGATGTAGAAATTGTAGATCATGTTGATCGAATTTTCACAAGAAGCCCACAAACCATCAATGGTCTTTCAAATATTGGGACTCGGGAATTACCAAAATATTTAGGTGCTCACCAAAGAGAGGCAAGCAACTTAATCGCCGAAAAAAGTGGAATAAATAGAAATTCTACTTCCAAACTGATGAAGGTCACTACTCCATTTCTGATGGCAATATTAGGTAAAAAGGTAGCAGAAGGAAAGTTGGATTCAGAGGGTTTGATGAACCTCATAACAAGTGAAAAGGCTAACATAAAAAACAATTTACCTTCAGGAATGACTGATGTCATGGAGTTGAAAAGCTTTGGTTGGACTAAAAAAGAAGTTGTAGAACCAGTAGAAGAGAAAAAACCGAAGAAAGTAAAAGTTGAAAAGCCGAAGGAAGTAATTGTTGAAGAACCTATAACGACATACAATGATACCGATACAAGTGGATCTGGACTAGGATGGCTCAAATGGTTGCTACCATTGTTGTTAATTGGTGGACTTATATGGTTCTTACTTACCAGAACAGGATGTGCTGGGGCAACTGAAAATGTAGCAGCTACAACTCCAGCCGTTGTAGAAAAAGTAACAGAAGTTGTCACTAATCCTCTTGGAGCAGTGAATGATGCAGCTTTAAGCACTTTAAATACAATCAATTTTGCAGCTGGGTCTGTAGGCTCACAAATGATGACATTCATTAAAGGTGGAGCTGAAGGAGAAGGAAGATTCAGATTTAATAATTTGAACTTTGCAAGTGGTTCAGCAGTAATCGATGGCGAATCTGGGATTGAGGTTGATAATTTAGCTTCCATTTTAAAAGCCTATACTGATGTTAAAGTAGCAATAGAGGGATACACTGATAGTCAAGGAAATGCGGACTCAAACCTCAATCTATCACAACAACGGGCGGATGCTGTAAGTAATCGACTATTAAACGCCGGGATCTCCTCTGGCAGAATGAGCACGACCGGTTTTGGTGCAGCAAATCCTATCGGCGATAACGCTACTCCTGAAGGGCGAGCTGAAAATAGGAGGATCGAATTGGTGATTACGAAGTAAATTATTCCGGCAAGAGGTCGGACTTGTGAGCCTCTGGCTTAGTACTTTTCCTCAAGGCTGAGCTAGGTCTAACATGTTTGAAATTTTATCCGACAAAGATTAATAAGTGTCTTCTGGATTATTTTCGGAAGGCACTTTTTAATCTAGAAAGGTGAAGCGCCTATGAAGTCTAGAAGTGGAACACCTGAGACTCAGCTATTCTATAGTGTAGGGAAACCATAAAAGTAGGGAGCATAAAAGGCATAAAGTAGGGTGCGATAGGACAACAAGTCAATTTAGAGGTTAGTCAAATATCATTGTCAAAACATTAAACTTTCCAAATAATACAAATATCTTTATACAAATCGCACCATCATGTTCAATGAATTAAAATCGTTGGTAGAAGCTTTGCCAGATTACAATTTGTCTTCAAAAGGTGATTTACTTCTAAAGGCAATTTTACCTGTTATAGAAGAGGGAATTTCAGGAGCAGAATTTAGCCAGGATCATTATTGTAGAAAGTTAGTACATCGCATCAGAGATTTTGATGTTGTACTGATAGGATGGCTACCCGGACAACACAGTCCGATCCACAATCACCCATCAAATGGATGTCTTGTGTATCCAATCAAAGGAACCTTGAACGAGGATCGTTTTTGTGAAGAATTGAATCCTAAGGGGTCAGCAAATCTAACCGTAGGGTCTTACTGTTACATTGATAACGGAATTTGTATCCATCAATTGGGTAATGCTTCTGACACTGAAAAAGCCATTTCATTACACATCTATTCCCCTTCAAATTTTAAAGCAACCATCTTTCACAAAGAAGGCAATCGAGATTTAGCTGTTAATTTGCAACCGTAATAGAAAAGTCAATCTTCTGCCAGTACTGTGGACTTATATTGATCAAAAAATGACAAGATTTCAATATCATAGAGCATCTATGTCATATTGACAGAAAATACTAGATGGCATATACTTTGACAACTTTGCTTTGTAATACATTCAATTGATAAACAATCAAACAATAGATAACATGGAGAAAGGTCAGATTTCAGTCCAAACGGAAAATATCTTTCCAATCATCAAACAATTCCTGTACTCAGATCAGGAAATATTTTTAAGAGAACTCGTATCCAATGCTGTTGATGCTAGTTCGAAACTCAAAACCTTAGTATCGAAAGGTGTGGTCACTGCTGATATTGATGACCTCATCATCGATATCTCAATAGACGCAGAAAACAAAACCTTGACAATTAGCGATCAGGGCATCGGCATGTCAGAAGCTGAGGTCAAAAAATATTTGAATCAAGTCGCATTTTCATCAGCAACTGACTTTCTAAAGAAATATCAGGATGAAGCGAGTATCATTGGACACTTTGGTCTAGGCTTTTATTCTGCATTCATGGTAGCAGATAAGGTCGAAGTTGTCACCAGATCTCATAAAAAATCAGCAAAAGCTGTGAAATGGGTTTGCAAAGGTGACCCAAATTATGAAATTGGAAAAGGCGAAAGAAAGCAGCGTGGTACAGATATCATACTCCATATTAGCGAAGACAGTAAAGAATTTTTGGAAGAAATTAGAATTCAATCTCTGCTTGAAAAGTACTGCAAGTTCTTGCCTATTCAGATACGATTCGGTACAAAAACAGAAACAACATACGAAGGTGAAGGAGATGACAGAACGACTATTGAGACGGAAGTCGACAACCTAATCAACAATACAAACCCAGCATGGAAGAAAAAGCCAGCTAAGTTGAAAGAAGAGGACTACAAAAACTTTTACAAAGAATTATATCCTTTTAGTCAGCCACCACTTTTTTGGATTCATCTCAATATTGACTTTCCATTTGACCTTACGGGAATCTTGTATTTTCCGAAACTGAATAACTCAATAGAAGTTCAGAAAAACAAAATCCAATTGTACAGCAATCAGGTTTATGTCACTGATGATGTCAAAGAAATTGTACCTGAATTTTTAACGCTGCTACACGGTGTCATTGATTCTCCTGACATCCCGTTGAATGTGTCCAGAAGTTATCTGCAATCTGATTCTAACGTAAAGAAAATAACCTCTTATATCACAAAGAAGGTTGCTGAGAAGCTTGCAAAATTATTCAAAAAGGATAGAGAAGAATACCAATCCAAATGGTCAGAAATTGGCACTTTCGTAAAATACGGCATGTTGACTGAGGAGAAATTTCATGACAAAGCGATGAAGTTTGCCTTGTTAAAAAATCTTTCTGATGAATTCTTTACTATTGAAGAATACAAAGAAAAAATAAAAGCTACTCAGACTGACAAACACGATAAAATCATCTGTCTTTACTCCAATAGCCCAGAAGAACACCATAGCTATATCGAGTCTGCAAAAAACCATGGTTATGATGTTGTCCTCTTTGATACAGTCATAGACAATCATTTCATGCAACACCTCGAGTCAAAAGGAGGTGACATTACTTTTGTGAGAGTTGATAGCGATACCGTTGATAATTTAGTGCAAAAAGAGGAAACTAGAGAATCTGTTTTGAGTGAGAAAGAGCAAGAGAAAGTAAAAGGATTCTTCGAAGCAGCATTAGGAGAAAGTGGTGGATTCTTGTCTATGAAAGCGTTGTCACCTGAAGACCATCCTGTCGTGATCACCAAGCCTGAGTTCATGAGAAGAATGAAAGAAATGCAAAGTATGCAAGGCATGGACATGGGTATGATGCCAGATTCGCACAATGTAGTTGTCAATACAAATCACCCAATGATTGCACAAAAACTATTGAAGATGAAAGGTGCTGAGCGTAAAGAAGGCTTTGCTAGTTACCTTTATGATCTTGCCAGACTTAACCAGAACATGCTCAAAGGTGAAGATATGAGTAAGTTTATCGAGAAGAGTTTGGAGTTTGTTGGGTAAGATTTGATTGACTTATAAAATGGGTTAAAACCCATTTTTAGAAGAGTGTCACCCCTTTGGAGTTTACACGGATCATGGAAGTCTATTCTGTACCTACTTGCAGGTGATTATCTAATTCCTGTTTGATGTATTCTGCTTCTTCTTTTGTGTGATATGTCCAGGGCATGATTTTATAGTATTCTATGCCATCACCTTTATCAATACGCAAACTAACCTGGAAATATGGATTAGCAGCCGTATTTGGAGCGACAAGATTTTGTATGATTACTTCTTGAATGATACTTATATCAACTTCTCTTTTGCGTGTAAAGAACCAAGGGGCATACTCCATTGACATTATGTGATCGTCAATATCCAGATAAACTTTTTGGGTTAAGTCTCTATATATATAGGTGTACCATAAGGTGAATGCCCAGGAAATAACATTCATTCCGACAATGAACTTATTGACTCCTACGATAAAAAGGAATGCTAAAGTCATGAAAGAAAATAAATATAATATAGTCATAAAGGGTTTGATGTTTTTCTTATCCCTAATGACAATTTCTTTGGTTTGACCAATGTATTCTGAAGTTACATTACTAGGTCGTTGAATGATGTTTTGTTCTGTTGACTTACTTTTTTCATTTTTACTAACGTCAAATGGAAATACGGAATCACAAGAATCGCACTTAGCAATTTTGTCAACAATGTTTATATTCTTTGCTGGAACTACTGTTTCACAAGAAGGGCATTGTAACTTATAGCTTTGTTCATCTTCCTGATGAATTTCTTCGAGCTTTACTTTTTGAATGTCTTTGTACTGGCCGTCCATCTGATAAATATGCAACTTAAATTAAACACTTATATAACCCATAAATTTTTTGCAGAATTTCTGGATCATGTTTTATAGTTTTCCATTCATTCTGGTTTTGACTCGGACAAGATTTCTTCTTTACTTAAGTCTGTAAAACCACTTTCTTCAACCCTTTTCAATTTGTTGTTGATCCAATCAATTTGTACTTGTTGTTTTTAGGGTTTGTCTAACCAGATCGTTTATTAACTCGCTTTTACTTGAAATATTAGTTATTAGGATCCGCATCACCAGTAACATCACCGATTTTATAGGCCTCAATATCAAAGGAAGTCATCGGTGTACTTGTCAAAGTGAAATCATTGGGTACAAATCCCCAACTTTCATTATTCGGAAATTCTGTGATCAAACCTAAAATTGCATTTCTCAACACAACCAAATCTGAAGCAGATAGGTTGCCATCTCCATTTGTATCAGCAGCTAAAAGTTGAAGATTATTGGTAAACGGTGTAACACCCAATAAGTGGTTTATCATACGCACCAAGTCAACAGCTGAGATGCCATTACTGATGTTTATGTCTCTTGAAAATGTAACTGTAAGGCTGTCAAAAGACGTAATAGAGTCAAAAATAAATACACCGGTGGAATCAGTGGTTAGTGTATCGCCATTAGACAGAATCACGGTTACATTTGGCACGGTTGCTCCATTTGAATCTCTGATGATACCTTGCAAAACGGAGTCACCGCCTATCGGATCAATACCATCACAATTTTCATCAATATTGTTACCTGGAATTTCTTCAGCATTTGGATTGATAAAAGCATTACTATCATCACAATCTTCATCTGAATTGAAACCATCTTCGTCTTCATCAATCTCAAGCACTATACTGTCACAATTTTCGTCGACATCATTATTGGGAATTTCTTGGGCATTCGGATTGATGTCAGGATTGCTGTCATCGCAATCCACATCTGACAAAAAGCCATCCATATCATTGTCAACTGCCATAACCAAATCCCCATCCATACAGTCTTCGTCTATTCCATTATTTGGGATTTCTTCAGCACCAGGATTGATATTCGGATTTGAATCATCACAATCTGATGCAGAGCTGAATCCATCATCATCCTCATCAATAATTTCTATCATACCATCACAGTTTTCATCAACACTGTTATTTGGGATTTCTTCTGCATCAGGATTGACATTTGGGTCAAGATCGTCACAATCTACTGTAGAGTCAAAGCCATCCATGTCAATATCAGTGATTGTGGACTGTGCTATGCCATCACAATCTTCATCTACCCCATTATTAAAAATCTCGGTTGCACCTGGGAAAATAGCTGGATTCATATCATCGCAATCTTCATCCGAATTGAAACCATCCATATCAGCATCTATTTCGCCTAATACCGTGTCACAATTTTCATCAATGTCATTATTAGGAATTTCTTCTGCTTCAGGATTAATGGAAGCATCGTCATCATTGCAATCTACATCTGATAAGAAGCCATCCATATCATTGTCCGTCAAAGTGATTCCAATTTCTCCATCACAATTTTCATCAATATCGTTGTCTGGGATTTCCGGTGCTTCCGGATTAATATCTGGATTCATATCATTACAATCTTCATCCGAATTGAAACCATCGTTATCTTGATCTATGATCAACTCAGTTCCATTACAATTTTCGTCAATTCCATTATTGGGAATATCTGTTGCACCTGGATTGATCGCGGGATCATTATCATTGCAATCGACATCTTGTGTAAATCCGTCCATGTCCATATCAACTTGTGCAATACCATCACAATCTTCATCGACATCATTGCCTATTATTTCAGTTTGGTTTGGATTGACATCTGCATTCATATCATCGCAATCCAGTTCTGCTGGTACACCATCCTGATCCTCATCTATTACCGTCATTTCAGCAACGTTATCGCAATTTTCGTCAACATCGTTATCGAGAATCTCCTCTGCACCTGGATTGATATTAGGATCTTGATCATTGCAATCTATCGTGCTATCAAACCCATCTTCATCTTCATCGATAATAAGCAAACCAGAGACTGATAGCGAATCAACTACAATTCGATCACCAGAGTTTCTGCCATCTCCATTCGCAAAATTTCCAGCGTAATAAAAAGTAATTTCATTTGTACTTATATCTTCTGGCGATTCCCAATCGACTGTATACAATATGGTATCTGAACTAAATGAAGCCGCACCACCATCATGTTCAAAATATGTATTGCCTGCAAATTCGGTAAGCGTAGTAAAAGTGCCAGGGTTTGAAAACACACCAGCTGATAGACTGTCAGAAATGGCGGTCATTTGAAAACCTGCAAATTGGGGATCACCAGCAGTTCTGACAAGTTGTACCGTTAAATTATAGGTAATGTTTGCATCCAAAACTTCAGGAAATCCTAAGATTGTTATTTCACCTTCGATAGTATCACTAGGTGAAATATGACATCCAACTGTTGCACAAGTCAATTCACCTGGCGCTCCTGTTCGCTGATTTGGTGGATTATTTGAATTAGCTAACCATAGGAATGCTCCAAAGATTAAAATGGAAATTTTCTTCTTTTTGCTCAATGGATTGCTGGACAACAACATATAGTCAATTTGGTACTCAACAGAAGTAAAATCTATGCCAGATTGTTAAAGGCAATAGTACATAAAACCAAATATGTAATGCATCTTTTATGCCAATAGGTGATTTGGAAGACAAGATATTATAAAAAAATCTATGTGGCTTTAACTCCCTTTTACAATTAACTCCAATTGTTGAAGATATTTTCTCTTGCTTTTACCTGGAGCCATGACCCAGGTATCTACAAATAAGACTGTGTTCTTTTTTTCATTTAAAAAAAGGTAACCGATAAATGACCCTCCAATAAAATCGTTATTCAGCTCCCAAATACCTCTAAATTCTTTACCATAAGAACCCTCTTTGTCAAAAGGATATTCCAATATTGGCATATCAATATCATTGATTTGCATGGTGGAATTGGTTTCAGACGAATAACTTCTATCTGCTCCATGCTTATTTCGAATGGCCTTAAAATTGGCTAAACTGAGTTGATCTGTACTTTTGTAAGGATATTCGCTAAACGATACGGACATAGTCCCTACACCTTCTACATCTTTTCGCAGCCAGTAAAGGTTGTTTGTTGGATCATCTAAGGCAACTCTAAAGTCTCCAGGGATTCTGATGTTATAACCATATCTCTCTTTGATCTCTGCCGTAATACCAAGATTGTCACCTGTTGCATAAGTTAGGGAAGCCAGTTGTTCTGCATCATGATTCTTAATCCTGGTAGCAACCGCTGGAAAATTGGCGCGCAATAGTTGGAACAATTCTTCATGACCATTGCCAAAGATGTATATCAAAACTTGATTAGTCGCCCATTTATTTTTTCCTACTGAAGTATTGTATTCTGGATCTGTTTTGGCTTGTTGAAATTTTTCTTCACCTATATCTTGCCTCAGCATCTTAGTAGTACTGCTTTCTTCATCTTCTAAATCGGCTATCAAGAGGAATGTACGCAACTCCCTTAGTACCTCTTCATATTCAAGCTTTTCAGTAGGATAATACTTTAGGTCAAACAAGGGCTCTGGTCTTGGAGTGACTGGGAATTCTCCTGCAAAGTAATACCGTATGCTATCCCCTACTGCTCCTTCCCATATCGTTTTCTCCGTCAAGATGGCAATGTTGTTCATCTTTCCCAAAGCCTTCGGTTTTGGCTTATTAGGTCCTACTACCACGTCATTGCTACAAGAATACAATCCCAGCAAAAACACGATAACACCCAATTTGAAAACAACACGAACCATTTGAATCATAAATTAAACATTCAATATAGGACTTCTATATTGTATTGTGCATGAAACTCTAGTATAAGCTTCTACTTCATTAGATGTAGAAAATAGAGCTTATGGTGGAATTTGATCTTAAAATTACAATTTATCAACTACAGCAAAGCCGAGATAATATCATTTTCAGAAATCCCTTCTGCTTCTGCCTTATAATTACGTACAATACGGTGGCGCAATACATAATTGGCAATAGCTCGTACATCTTCAATATCTGGAGAATATTTACCTGAAATGGCTGCATGACATTTGGCACCCAATACAAGATATTGTGATGCTCTTGGTCCTGCTCCCCATGAGATATAATTTTTTACTTGCTCTGTTGCTCTATCTGTTTCTGGACGTGTTTTGGCTGCCAGATTTACTGCATATTCCAATACATTGTCTGCTATTGGAATTTTGCGAATGAGCTGTTGATAATTCAAAATTTGTTCTCCTGTCAACATATTGCTCAAAGTAGTATTTTGCGTTGTGGTAGTATTCTTTACTACTTCGACTTCCTCTTCATAACTTGGATAATCCAGTGGAATGTTAAACATAAATCTATCCAACTGTGCTTCAGGCAATGGATATGTTCCCTCTTGTTCAATCGGATTTTGAGTTGCTAATACAAAAAATGGCTTTGGCAATACATGTCTTATACCACTAACGGTCACAGATCTTTCTTGCATTGCTTCTAGCAAGGCAGCTTGTGTTTTGGGAGGAGTCCTGTTAATCTCATCTGCCAATACGATATTAGAAAATAATGGTCCCTTATTAAATTTGAAATTTCTACTTTCATCCAATATCTCAGAACCAGTGATATCAGAAGGCATCAAATCTGGCGTAAATTGTATTCGCTTAAAATCGAGGTCCAAAACTTCTGCAATTGTGCTCACCAGTAAGGTCTTCGCCAATCCAGGTACACCTACCAATAAGCTGTGTCCATTACTAAATAAGGAAATGACAACCGTTTTCACGACTTCTTTCTGTCCAATTATTACTTTGCCAATTTCATTGACTAATTCTGTATAAGACTGCGCCAGTGCGTCTACCGCTGCAACATCTGATTTCTGCTGGTTTTCCATAAATTATGTTCGTGTGTTTTAAGAGAGCACAAAGATAGTTTAAACGCCGATAGTTGGCACATTGTTATCAGATGACATCGAATTTATCACTCGCATTCCCATTCCCACTCTGATACATCCAAATGCTTCAATTGTGCAATCGAATAATGCCACCACTCTGTCCTGATTGACGCAAACCCAAAATGTTCCATTAATGTCTTCAAAAGTGTTCTATTCTGCTGAATTTCTTCAGAATGACCGGTATAGGTATGGTGTGCCTCTTCACCAAAGAAATCAAAACTTGTACCCATATCTAGCTCTTCACCATTTGCATCAACAATGGTTAAATCAACTGCCACGCCACGATTGTGCTGAGAACCTCTCCATGGAGGAGTGACATAACTGGCATTTGGCACCTTATTCCATAATCGTTGTTGAACAGGAGCTGGTCGATAACAATCCAGTAATTTAATTTTTAGGTTTTTCTTCTTCAATTCAGCTGCAACGGAGAATAGCGAATTAGCTGCTTCATTTCGCAAAAAGCATTTGCCACATTCGTACATGACTTCACTTACAAAATTATCTGTTGTTGCATATTTAATATCAGTCACAAATCCTGGAGTGTCGCTGCTTATTTCTCGCCATCCATCTGGTGCTTTGAAGCTAGGCTTGACAGGCTCTTTTGCAATTGGCTCTTTTACTATTTCTGTTTTCACAGGAATGTCTTCTTTTGGTATGTTGACATTGGCAGTATCTGGCTGCTTGCATGACCAAAAGAGACAAATGAAGATGATCAGTACTTGTGCTTTACCCATTTACTAAATTTATAAACTCTGATTCTGTTAATATCTGGACTGTACCAAGAGCTTTTGCCTTTTTCAATTTTGAACCCGCTTTTTCACCTGCAACCAAAATGTTCAAATTTTTACTTACTGCACTACTATTTTTTGCACCTGCTTTGACTGCAAGTTCCTGTGCTTCTTTCCTTCCCATTTGTTGCAAGGTTCCTGTAAACAAAATCGTCTTTCCATTCAGGGGTGCATCAGCATCGACAACAACAGGTTTGTCATCTTCTGTTTGTTTAAAATTGACACCTTTTTCTTCCATTCGATCTAGCAATTCAAGGTTTTGCTCGTCTCTAAAAAAGGCAACAACATTTTCTGCCACTACGGGGCCAATGTCCTTGATCTCCGTAAATGCTTCAACATCCCAATCTTTCAATTCCATAACATGCTCTATCCTTTCTGCAATGATCTTTGAGGCTTTTTTACCCAAATGATGAATACTCAAACTGTGCAGTAATTTATGAATTGGATTTTTCTTTGCTTCGTCAATAGCAGATTCTAAGTTTTGCACAGATCGTTGTCCAAAGCCTTCAAGCTCTGCAATCTTTGCGTAGTCGAGACTGTATACATCACTTAGATCTTTGAGCCAGCCATGTTTATAAAACAACTCGACATATGCTTTCCCAAAGCCATCAATGTCCATGGAACCTTTGGATACATGAAAAATCAGACGCTGTAACTGTTGTGCTTCACAATTGGCGAACGTACATCTCCAAGCAGCTTCATTTTCATTTTTTATAAGTGTTGTGCTGCATGATGGGCACTGCTTGGGAAACGCGATTAATTGCTCATCACCAGTCCGGTATTCTTCCAGTGACTTGACTATGTACGGTATGACGTCACCTGCCCGCTCTACGAGAACAGTATCGCCAATGCGTAAATCTTTGGACTGGATAAATTCCTCATTGTGTAAGGAAACGGAAGATATGGTAACTCCTGCCAACTGTACTGGTTCAAGTTTTGCAACAGGCGTGATCGATCCTATTTTACCGATTTGATACTCGACAGCTATCAACTTAGCAGACGCTTGTTTTGCTTTGAATTTGTACGCTATTGCCCAGCGAGGATGGTGCTGGGTAAAACCACATTTCTGCTGTAAGGCATGGCTATCAACCTTAACAACCATGCCATCAATTTCATAGTCGTAAGCTTCTCTTTTTGCTTCCCATTTTTTAACAAAGTCAATAACCTCATCTATCCCTTTACACCTTTTTTTCTCTTCAGTCGGCACTTTGAATCCTAATTCTGAAAGCAACTCAATCTGTTCATAATGAGAATCCAGTTTGGGTAATAAATCGTTACCATCTTTGTCCACTGCGTAACCCATTTGAAATAAAAAAATCTCTATACCACGATCTCGTGTTTCTAAAGGGTTTTTCATTCGAAGACCTCCGGCAGCTGCATTCCTTGGATTTGCAAATACAGACTTCCCTTCGTTCTCTCTTTTCTTATTTATGGATTCGAATCGTTTTTTATGGATGACAGCTTCTCCTCTAAGCTCAGCTATTTGGATTTGTTTATCAGCGAAGCCAGCGGATAATGGAATAGTTGGTAATGCCTTTGCGTTAGCTGTCATTTCCTCGCCTTCAGATCCATTGCCTCTGGTCGCAGCTCTGGATAGCATATCCTGTTCGTATACAATTGCTACGCTCCCTCCGTCGAATTTTGGTTCTACACAATAAATAATTTGATCTTCTGGAGATAAGGCTGTCAACTTTTTGATACTCTCATCAAAGCTTTTCAGGTCCTCTGCATTATATGAATTATCCAGTGACAACATTGGTGTCAAATGACGAACTGTTTTGGATTGATCAACTATATCGACAGTCACTCGTTGTGTTGGAGAATCTGGCGTGATTAAGTTTGGAAATTCTTTTTCAATGGATTGGAGGTTCTTGAAAAGCTGATCATATTCATAATCGGATATCAAGGGATTATTGTTGATGGAGTAATTCCATTCATGAAAATGTAAAACTTCTCTTAATTCTTCAATTTGCAAGGGACTTGCAACATTTTTGATGAATTCTTTACTGAGAGAAAGGAGTCGTTTTGTATCCGCTTTAGTGTACATAAAACGAATATACTTAAGGTGCGGATTATTCTTTTAAAATCTTTCTAGTAGTTAGTCTTTTTCCTTCAACGTCAAAGATGCTAAGCATATATATTCCTTTAGAATACTTATCCATCAAAAGGATAGTAGCTTGACCACTAAATACACCAGTAGCCAATTGCTTACCGATCATGTTTGTCAATACATACTTACCTTCTTCTATTTGAGCTTCACTTTTAATGGTGACAAAGTCGATTGTAGGATTAGGATATATTGAAATGGAAACTTCGACATCAATTGTTGGAGATTTTGCCGTCCACCCAGAAGAATTTTGACCGTATAAGCCAAACGGTAGAAAACATAATACTATATATATAAAACTCCTCACGCTACTAAAGGTAAGCGATATGATTGAGGAATAGTGTTACTAAAAGTTTAAGGTTTGGTATTTAAAAAAGTTATACCACATTTTTGCGTTACACATTCCAAATTTTGGGGTTGTATTCCTTCAAACTGACATCTTCACCTCTTTCAAATCTAAGATGTCATAGATAAACATGTAATTTTAAAGAATTTCACTTCAGATTAAACTTGATCTGATATAAATGGTCTAAAAGATAAACACGGTAGATTGGTGAAAACGACTAGCGACGAGCAAATAATTAAGCTTTTAACTAATGAGCGGGGCAAGGAGCAGGGTTGTCGTCTATTATTGAATAATTATGGTTCTATGATACACAATCAGGTATTAAGAATGGTGCACCAAAAGCAGGATGCAGATGATGTGATGCAAAATGTAATGATGAAGGTCTTAAGAGGTATTTCTTCCTTCGAAGCCAAATCTTCTTTGTATTCCTGGTTATATCGTATTGCGCACAATGAAAGCATCAACCACATCAATAAGCGAAAATTGTATTACAAAAGAAACTCAGTTATTGACTTAGCAAATAAAAATCCCGTTGCAAGTAGTCCATCTCCAGAGTCATCATATATAATGAGTGTTTTAAATGATGCCATTAACGAACTCCCTAAAAAACAAAAATTAGTATTTGAGTTGAGATACTTCAATGAAAAGAGTTACAGGGAAATGTCAGAACTTTTAAAAACCTCTGAAGGAGCATTAAAAGCGTCGTACCATCATGCAGTGAAAAAAATTGAACTCCAATTATCAAAACTGACAAGTTTTAGCCATGGATCATAAATCAAAAGTCATTAAAGAACTGGAAGAAATAGCACCAAATCTTGCTTCTCTAAAAAAGGATCTGAAGAAAAGTGTTGTGCCTGAAAATTACTTTGATAAGTTAGCTTCAAGTAGCATTAAAAAAGAGGCTGCACGTAAGCAAGAACTGATGGTTGTTTCATCCGGTAGATCAACTTACATTCAATTCTTGACTGCGATAGCTGCAAGCTTAGCTGTTCTTATTGGAGTATGGTTTATGTATCAACATACACATGAGTCATCAGGAGATGACGAAATTTTTGCAGAAGCTTATATGGATGACAATCTGGAAGAATTTGATGAATACATTATTAATGACCTTTCTGAATTTGAATTTGACGATCAGGTTCTTGAAGACATCTCTGAAGAATCAATCATTACTTATATAGAAGACAATCTTGATGAATTAGATCTTGAATTTTTTTACGATTAAATTACTAACCATGTTAAAATATATTTTTATTTCTGTTATGCTCTTGCCTTCATTACTATTTGCTCAACAACGCGAAGGTCATGCTAAAAATCATGAGCAAATTGAATCACAGCGCATTGCCTACATTACTTCAAAATTAAATCTGACTGCAAACGAGGCGAAACTATTCTGGCCTATCTATGATGGGTTCAAAGAAAAAAAGGATGCATTACAAAGACCTTCGATGAAGGATAAAGACTTTGATTCGATAAGCGAAGAAGAAGCTCAATCATTGCTCAACGAGCTTATGGCATATGAAGAGGAGAAACTCGCACTTAAAAAAGCACTATACGCAGATCTATCAAATGAATTTTCTGCCTCCCGTTTATTGGCACTCCTCAAAGCTGAGCACACGTTCAAAAAGAAAATGTTTGACAAAGTCAAAAAAAGACGTCGCAGTTAACTTTTGTTAATTCGGTTTAGGAGCGAAAGCCCTCATTCTATCAAATTTGGTTAAATGGTTAATGAGTCGAAATCGGTTCTATTTTTCAAGCTGAAATAGCAAATCCAATAATAAAACAGAAAAACAGAAATTATCTTCATTAGTAGATTAAGAATTGACCCTATATGTTTCTCTGTGATAGTTAATTCGTTAGAGAAACGAAGAAAATAAATGTGTTAACATGCAATTATATAAAGTATTGATTATCAGTATTTTAAAATAAATGATAATAATATTTAATGCCATCGAAAATGTGGAAAAAAAATAAAATGACAGTGGATTATTAGATCAATTATTACATATATTAGCCTCTGATTATAATAATCCCCTGATAGTAATTAATCAATGGCGAATCGAACAAAACTAAAAACCACTCTTCAAAACCTTCTTGTCGAATTTGAAACCATGAAACTTCAGGGAAATGTTGTTTTCCTAGAAGAGAAATCCTACCACGATCTTATTGAATTATACAAGTCTGAATCTCAATTGACTAAAGCAATAGAAATTGTTGACTTTGCTCTTATTCAATTTCAATATCGATATGATTTCTATTTCATTAAAGCAAAATTGTTGTTTGAACAACAAGACTTCAAAGGTAGTTTGAGTTATATTCTTCAAGCAGAAAAAATTTCTCCTTACGAATTTGAAATTCAATTATTCAAAATTCAAATATTCTTGCACCTTGGTAAAATATCTAAAGCGCAAGAACAGATAAGAGAGATTGAACAAACTTGTTCTAAAAGCGACTTGCCAGATGTCTATATGACGGAAGCTCAGATCTTTGAAAAGATGAGCGATTTTGATACAATGTTTCAGTCTCTTAAAAAGACATTGTTATTAGAACCTACTCACGAAGATGCGTTACGTCAAATCTGGGAGAGCGTAGAATTATCCAAAAACTTTGAAGAAAGCATTTTCTTACACAAGCACATTATTGATAAGACACCTTACAATAGTTTGGCTTGGTACAACCTAGGTCATGCCTACTCTTGTGTCGGTGAATATAAATTTGCTATTGAGGCATTTGAGTATTCCTTCATTATCGATCCATTGTTTGAAGAAGGATACCTCGACTGTGCAGAACTCTGCTTTCAGTTGAAAAACTATGAAAAGGCATTAAGTATTTACGAAGAAGCAGATGAACGATTCGGCTTCGATTCAGATATTATCCTGAACATCGCTCATTGTCAATACAACCTGGGTTATTTTGATGATGCAGAAATATGTTTGAAAAAAGCATTAAAGCTGGATCCATATTACGATGAAGCGTATTACTTACTTGCCAATTGTTATTTACAAGAAGAGAAATTTAAGGAAGCAATCAAAGCATTGAACAAAGCCATCTATCTCGACGAAACCAGAGAAGAATACTACCACACGATGGCTAGATGTTACGTGAGCATTGGTGAATTCAGAAAAGCAAAAAAATATTATCATTACGCAGCAATCAAAGGCTTAGAACAAAATCTGTATTGGGAAGAATATGCGTCTTTTTTGATAAAGTTGAATCTTTACGAAGAAGCATACCTAATTATTGATGAAGCCGAGCAACACACATACAGTGATAAATTACAATACTGTAAATCTGCTACTCTATATAAACTTGGCCAAAAGAAAACCTCTTTGTTAATTCTTGAAGAGGCAATTACCGAGAATCCACAAAATGTGAAATTCTTCCATGATCTGATACCTGAGATTCATCAAGATCTTGAAGTTCAGGCCGCCATTAGGTATTTTCTCGGATAATTCCATAAACTCAATTAAAATAGAGCCACCTTCCCAAAGAGGTGGCTCTTTTTTTATACCTAATCCATAGAAAAATAATCGTTCAACTTTTTGGTAGAGGATTTTCCAACAACTTCAATTATTTCCTCATCCGTTGCTTCTTTTACCTTTTGAACTGATCCAAATGTTTTTAAAAGCTTTTCGACAGTTTTGGGACCAATCCCAGGTATATCCATCAACTCACTTCTTGTAAAATTTTTTGACCGCTGATCACGGTGAAAATTAATTGCGAAACGATGAGCTTCATTTCTTGCATGTTGAATCAATCTTAATGATTCAGATTTTTTATTGATGTAAATGGGAATAGGGTCAGTAGGGAAATAGATTTCCTCCAATCTCTTAGCAATGCCAATCAATACCACCTTGTCTGCGATACCAAGGTCTATGAATATCCGATGAGCAGAACTTAGCTGACCTTTCCCTCCATCGATGATGACCAAATCTGGCAAATCTTGTTCTTCTTTGATTAGTCGAGTGTATCTCCTCCTGACTACCTCTTCCATAGAAGCAAAATCATCAGGACCGACAACAGTTTTGATATTGAATTTTCGATAGTCCCTTTTAGACGGTTTTGCATTTTTGAACACAACACAACTTGCTACTGGATGAGTCCCTTGAATATTGGAATTGTCAAAACATTCAATGTGGAATGGCATCTTATTCATCTGGAGATCAGCCTTCAATGTTGATAAAATGCGTTCTGCAGATGTTTGTTTGTTTTGTTTGTTGATCGATTCTCTCCTCTTTTGAAGAGCAAAATAAGTCAGGTTTTTTTGGGCCAGGTCCAATAATTTTTTCTTTTCACCTCGTTGAGGTACTATTTGATTGATCGTTTTATCTAGAACATCGACTTGAAACGGGCATACAATTTCTGGTGCAATGCTATTAAACTTATCTCTGAGAAGTTGTACACCGAATGTCAATAGGTCTTTCTGATTGTCATTTAAATTTTTCTTGAGTTCTATTGTATCTGAATTGATCAGCGCGCCATTTATGATTTTTAAATAATTGATATAGGCATAGTCTTCTTGGTTTAAAATTGAAAACACATCTAGATCTTGAATGGTGTGACTTACTACAGTAGATTTAGAGTGGTAGTCTTGCAAGTAAGTCAATCTCTCCTTAGTCAGCTGTGCTCCTTCAAATTGTAGCGACTCGACTTGTTCAGCCATGACATCCTTCAGATAATCTTTAACTGGTTTTACCTGTCCTTTTAAAATATTTTTAACCTGTTCGATTTTTATGTTATACGCTTCCTCAGTTTCCAAACCTTCACATGCTCCCTTACAATTCTTAATATGGTATTCCAAACACACTTTAAATTTAGCCTTATCTATATTCGATTGGGATAAATTATGTGTACAGGTACGAAGTTGAAATAATTTTCTCACAACCTCCATCAGTTGTTTTGCTTTAAATTTAGAGGTGTAAGGTCCATAGTAAATAGACCCATCTCTGATGACACTTCTGGTAAAAAAGACCCGGGGAAATCTCTCTTTTTTTACGCAGATATAGGTGTATGATTTTCCATCCTTCAACATAACATTGTAGCGGGGCTGGAAGCTTTTGATCAAAGTGTTTTCGAGCAGAAGCGCATCGTGTTCTGTATCAACAACAATATATTCGAAGTGATTCGCATTCTTAACCATTGTTCTGGTCTTAAAGGCCTGGTTTTTCTTCGTACCGAAATAAGACGATAGTCGTTTTTTTAGATTCTTTGCTTTTCCAACATAGATGATTGTATCAGATTTATCAATAAACTTATATACACCGGGTTGGTGAGGTATTTTTGCAGCTAGTTTTTGATAATCTTCAGTGACCATAATCAGGAAGATTTTAGTGCTTTAAGGCACAGTTCTGCTGTTGTCGGATTAGTTGCTAATCCCACATTATGGACGTCGCACAACCTCATAAGCATCTGTACATCTGGTTCATGCGGATGTTTGTCAAGCGGATCTCTAAAGAAGATAACCAAATCAATTTCACCTACAGCCAATTTAGCAGCGATTTGAGCATCTCCTCCTAAAGGACCTGACAAAACTTTGGTTACAGTAAAGCCTGATTTCTCTAAATGAATACCAGTCGTGCCAGTACAAATCAGATCATCACCTGTCAGCATTTCTTTCTTTTGGAGAATGAAGGAGACTAGATCTGCTTTCTTACCATCATGTGCTATAAGCGCAATGGAATGCATATTTTATCTTTGCTTCCAAAGTTAAGAACCTTCCTGATTTATATTTTGTCTTGTTGAAAATTAGCACATAATAAATGATCTCACATCTTGGAATAGACTATGGTTCGAAGTTAGCAGGAACAACTGCTGTTTGCTGGTTAGAAAGAGACGAGCTGATCATACAGCAGTCTGCTAAAAAGCAAAATGCAGATCAGATGATAGAGGATTTACTAAATAAACTCAAGCCAGAATCTGTATTTATAGATTGTCCATTGTCTTTACCCGCTGCTTACTATGGAGAGGGAGAGGACTTTTTCTATCGTCATTGCGACAAGGAACTCCATGCCATGTCACCGATGTTTCTGGGTGGCTTGACTGCTAGAGGAATTAGATTGAAACATATGTGTCCACATTCCAATTGGTATGAAGTGTATCCAAAGGCATTAACGGAACATTTTGGGTTGCAACAATTTTACCAAAACAAAAATAAGGATGGGATACACTCATTCATTGATGAACTAAACACTTGCTTTCCCTTTAATCTGGGCGAGGAAATTGACTCTTGGCACTCTGTAGATAGCCTGCTTGCATGGATATCTGGTAGTCGATTTCATAAAAACATGCACCTCATCATTGGTAAGCAATCAGAGGGCCTTATTATTATATAAATGACTTTTACTTGTGGAAATTGTGGCTGAGAATGTAAATGAGATGGGCTCTTAAAGTCAAGTACTGAATTTGAAAAATGCTTAGCTTAGCTCAAAGTTCTCAAGCATTTGGCTCTAACTAAAGAGCTTCCATGTCACGTATCAAGATCTTATTTGGCTTTCGCGGACTGAAATGAATAACGTTAGTTCGTTTCAATTCACTTAGGACTCTTGCTACCGTTTGTCTTGAAGTATCGGTTAATGATGCGATTTCTTTATGTGACATCCCATGATTAATCAAACATTCATCCATACCTATTTTTATGCCTCTTCTTTCACCAGTAGTTTTGATGAAATACATGATGCGTTCTTTTGCACTTTTGAATACAAAATTCTTGAGTCTCTCTTCCAATTCAAATAATCGGGCTACGATAAGATCCAGAATATAATTTGCGAAACCTTGGTTTTCTTCGGCCAATTTTCGGAAAAATTCTGCTGGTACTGTATAATATTCTACGGGACTTAAGGCCTCAGCAAATTCCTTTCGACTGCCATTGCCTGCAAAGATGTTTTCCCCAAACAATGAATACTGATGAACAATATTTTTAATAAGTAACTTGTCTTCTGCGATTCGACTTCCCAATTTCACTGAACCTTTTACCAACATGTACACTTCACTCTTAGCATCACCTTCTTTGAAGATAATGCCTCCTTTATCAAGCGTATTCAATGTAGATACTCTTGTCAAAGAATCCAGTTCAACATCGTTGAGATACTTGAGATGTTCAAAAGAATGAAGTCCAGATTTAGTGGTTACTACCATAAATTTATAATTGAGATCTTTTAGTTTATAAGACAATTAAATAACTGATTTCCCCTAAAAATGTCATGGGGGATTAATCATTTTACCTTCTGACAACGAATTTGAAGTAAAAATGCTTACTTAAGCCTAGGGTAAAACCTTAATTTTGCTTAATAATGTGAGGAAATGTGATGGGATAGGACAAAATTAGTTCTTTTTATATAATTTTCGTACTTTTACTGTTATAGGAACATATTTTTAAGAAGTATTAACACCCTTAGTATTTTATAAGTCCTCTTCTTTATGATGAGGGCTTATTTTTTTTGTACGATTCTTTCTTCACTATATCTGCATTCAAATTATCCATGAATTAAGCTGTAAGCCTAGTTCTTTGGCTTTATTGAGTTGATTTTATAGCAGTGTTCACAATCATCAGTTTTAACTACATCCACAGTATACAGACCTTGAAGCAACTCAAGTCCCTTCGTTATATTTTCTGGTGACCCAGTGGTAACATATTTATCAGGGAATTCAAAAAGATCATTCAATATGGTCTTGTCAATTGACTTAGATTTAAACGATACATTATCTCCATAGAATTTATTCCAGCTATTACATATAGCTTCCAGATGGTATGTACCCATTTGCAAATCTTCTTCTTTTTCAGGTTCGATAAGCTCTTCATCTTCAACGATATCTTCAACCTCTGGAACTTCGTCAATCGTTTCAAGTTCTTGCTCTGGTTCAACAAGCTCATCAAGAATTTCTGTAAATTCTTTGCCGTCAAATTTAAATGCTTCTCCTTTTGAAACGATTCTTTTTATAGTAGGGTCAGCAAGAGAGAATAATTCGACTTCGCCTTCAAGAGTTTTTATGGAGGTTTCTAATCCACCTTTTACCATTTCAAAGATTGTTCCTAGGATCGATACTCCTGAGTTTTCAGTGACGATAGTAAATGGCTTACCTGGAAAACTGGCAATATCGAATATTGCGCTTCCAGATTGGAAGTCAAAGTTTCGCTCAGGTTTGTCTATAAAATCCTCAGGAAATTTGACAGTCGACGTTTCACGGAAACGGACCACAGAACCATCAGCAAGCGTCAACTTGTCATCAGCACGAAATGTGTGATAAAAATCATCAACTGGTAAAGGGGTAGTCTGTACTGGCTCTGGCTTTGTTATGACTGGCTGAGTAGGTTTCTCCATAACCTCTACAACCTCAGCTATCTCTTTCTCTGGAACAACTTCTTCTTCATTTTCAAGCACCTCGGTCTGTAATATTGGCTGTTGGACAATCGATGGTTCTTCTTGTTTCAGATTTAAGAAAGCTAAAGTTGATACGAAAAGTATAAGCAAACTAGCTGCAATAGCTATTGCATAGCGAGGTAGCCGAAAGACTTTAGCAGAAGTTCTCTCCTCTTTTGTTGAATGGAGTGCAACTTCGATTTTGTCCTCGTCTATAACATCAACCTTTTTAAGGAACTGATCCCATTCATGCTCAACGTTGAACACCTTAAAATCCTTAAGGTTTTCCAATTCGTTATGTATATCGTGATGATTCATGATTCAAAAAAAAGATTGTACCGGGTAAGGTTTCAATGTTAAGACATATATAATTCGTGCTACCCACATATTTCTACTCAACTAAAAGTTTACTTGATTGAAGTATTTTCCTCATTAAATCTGTCGCCCTCTTGACATTGTCCTCTACTGATCGGACCGAAATATTCAAATGAGCGGCAATTTCTTTGTGCGTAAGACCCTCTATCTTATTCAATCTGAATATCTCTTTATTCTTTGGTTTTAGTGATTCCATTGCTCTGTGTATCTCCTGGCGGATCAAAAGGGAGTCCAAAGTTTTAGAATCTTCATCAATCTCTGACACAGTTCTTTGTAACTGATCAACTAACGATTGATTTCGTTTTGATGAACGTATGAAGTCTATCATGCCATTTCTTGTGGCCTGATACAAATACGATTTTAAGGAAGAATCGATGTCAAGTCGATTTCTTACCTCCCAAATCTTCATAAAGGTATTTTGTACTATTTCCCTTGAATCTTCCCAGTTGTTGATGTGGCCGTTGACGAAATTCACCAAGGGATTGAAGTATTCTTTGAATACCTTCTCGAATGTGATCTCTGAAGTGAAAGCTTTAGCCATTGGGTATGTATATCCAACCTTACATATTTAGTAAGTCATTTTGAATACCAAAAGGTTCAAATATACCAGTTTTCCTACTTATTTAGACCATTTAATTGGAAAACAGCTTATTGTGATGTTTGTTGATAATGATGCTTGTGATGACAGATAAAATGACATAAGAAGTGAAAAATAACACACCTGGGCCAAGCTTCGTATAATTTAAGGTTTCTACAGCATATCCAGTCTGATTTCTTGATATGCCACTCAGTTGTGATGTAACCAGACCATAGAAGCCTATATATGCCATAAATAGTGCAATCACAAAGACATCTGCCATACTCCATTTGCCAAGATAGAAGAGTATATTTTGTACTATTTTGCTCTGAACTGCCTTATCCCAAAAGACATATAAAACGGAGAGAAGAAGTTTGAGAAATGGAAACGCAATACTAAATAAGAAAATGAGTATAGCAACAATTTTCAAATCAATACCAGCTCCATCCCACAAAGTTTTGGTAACACCCAAGATTGACTTACTCTCAAAGTATAGTACTTGCTCATCAAATTCGATTTTATCTCCAACCAGACTGATCGTAAATTCATTTAACCGTGCATCCAAATCTATAGTTGGTAATGTCACACCAAGAGCAAGTAAAACGATACAAATACCTGTAAGAACCAACACAACACCAGAAAATCCCACAACTTTGAAGAGTACAGATATCAGTAATAAGGCTAGTACTAATGCCGCAATGATATACTTAATCAACAACTCATTTCTATCATCAATTGCAGTTATTTGGTCGATAATAGCGACTCTGGTATTCTCGATCTCATCGAATCCATATTTCTCGTAAATGACCGTTCTTCTTTCCACATAATCATCTTCTTCATCCACTAAGACCAGACTCATCAACTCGTCCTGCATGATTTTCCTCAATTGAGGTTCGCTTTTTCTTATTTCTCTGGATATTTGCTTTGTGATAGCTGGAATTTGCTTGGACAAGTCCATCGTTTGCACTGCTTCTTTAGCTTGATCCTTGATAGAATTGATGAAAATCTTGGGAATTTTGCTATTCTCAGCAAATCCATCGGCAATTTCATCGACCAGTTTGCCAGACAATAGATATTCATCAAACATCTGCTTAATGAATACAGCGATTTGGGCATCAAGTCCATCATAAGCCTTTGGACTCACTTTGAATTCACTGATCCTCTTGGTAAATATATCCAATGCCTTTTCCTTCCAAAGCTGGAGATTGAACAAGCCATAATTCACTCGATTGATCTCAGCGTAATCATATTGTAGCTTATTTTTATCCTGGGAGTTTTGATACAACTCTGCTCCAAAAAAACAAGCCACTCCAATGGCGATAACTGCTAATAGAATGGTCAGCATTCTCATAAACTAAAGGTAAGTCTTTTGTGTAATACGCGCCTATAGAATTAGTTGTTACACTGTTGGAATGATTTAACAATATCCAATACACACAGGAAACTTAAAATCAACTATACAATATTACATCTGCATCACTTCTTCTACGTCAGCCTCTAGGGTATCTGGTCTTGTGACAAATGAAATTGTTATAAATAAAAACAGCGCAACCAACATTGATAATGCGCCTATATCAATACCGTATGGAATAGGAATTTTCCCAATCTTCACAATAAAGTTCATCAAAAGACTGACTACAACAGCAACATTGGCAGCTAATGCCGTGCCCCTTCTCCAGTTGAATCCAAGTGTAACTACAGGCACAATTGCTGCTGCAAATGTACCCCATCCAAATGCTCCAAGCAATGCAACAAGATCTCCGTTATTAGATGCCCAAACAGCAAAAAAGGCTGCGATTACTGTTATAATGACAGTCGTTATTCTTGCCCATTGCAATTCATTTTTAATCTGTTTGCCAATCGCTTTGGGAATGTCGTGCATAACTGCTGCAGTACCTATATTTAGAAATGCATCTGCTGTAGACATGATTGCTGCAAAAAGACCAGCGAAGACTATTCCTGCCAAAACTGGATGAGCGTAATGCTGCAAAAACTGCGAAGCCGCTTCATCGGCCCCTGCCAATTCTGGGTGCCTACCACTCACCACCAAGGCTCGCATCACCAAACCTATACCGATCCACAACAATCCAGAAAACATGTATCCAAGAATTGAAATAGGTAAAATATGTTTGACATCACTTACCTTTTTATTCATCATTAGTTTCGTAATGACATGCGGCTGACCTGACCCACCCAAACCAAACATCAACACCCAGGACATACAACCTATCATACCTAGAGTTCCCCATGGCCCTATTGCTGTTGGGTCATCTTGTTGGATAACCTTATTCATTTCTGTAATGCCTCCATCGAAGGTATACATGACAGTAAAGAATATGAGGATTGCTGCAACGATCATGACTCCTCCTTGAATTAGATCCGTATATACTGAGGCGATGATTCCACCCGTGACACTGTAAAAAACTAATATGGAACAGGACATTATCATACTAGATCCCAGAGTCAATTCAGCAAATAGTTCTGTCTCATTTAATATATCTTTTAGTACAACAGACATTGCCAATATCTGTGTCGCGAGATATCCGAAGACACCCAATATAATTGCAATTGCTATCAGAACGCGTGTACCATTATTATTGTATCTCAGAAAAACAACATCAGGCAATGATTTGGAATCTCCCAACTCAGACAGTAATCTCAATCGTTTACCATGAAGAAAATTGGTAACACTGAATCCAAGAACAGCGATCACCACCATCCATATTGAACTCATACCCATTCGGTAAACCAAACCTGGTCCTCCCACAAACCCAAATCCACTTAAGGTCGTTGAAAATACAGCGAAAGCAGTAACCATCACTCCAAGATTCCTACCCGCCATAAAAAAATCATGACTGGATTTTGTTCTTCTCAACGCCCAAATACCCACTCCGATACACAAGAGCATATACAAGCCTACAGAAGTTAAAATAATCGGATTTCTCAACTCTTCCATGCTTCTAGTTTTCTTTCATATTACGTTGAGCAACTAATTCTTGAAATCTTTCTTCATCTTCAAATGTCAGAATCCATTTTCTAAAGGAGAGTATATAGATGAGTACAAAACAAATTGGAGCAAACCACATCACATAAATCATCCATGCAGTAGGCAACGGCCAACCGAAGAAAAAATCTGTATGGCCTGTCTGCACATATTTTACATCAGAAAAATATGTCAAGGTAAATGCAAGGCAATACACTAAAGATGACATCAAAAGCCAAGGTCGTATTCCCTTCAAACTGTTTTTCTTGATCGCACCAAATACCAGGAAAACACATAAACTAACTGCAGTACACAAACCAAAAAGAAAACCAAGCAGCTTAGTATATGACTGGGAAGAAAGACTATCTCCTCCAGTAAGCATGGTAGCAAACTTTGGATGAGGCTGACCTGTCACAAAGGCTGGAGGAGTGCTTGTAAACAACAACAGTATGATTACCAGAAATATGCAGATAACAGCATATAGAAAGTGTATAGTCTTCATGT
>CAYNMW010000043.1:0-9268 GCA_964398295.1 uncultured Saprospiraceae bacterium
CACGATCCGTAATTTCCGAATCAAGTTGTGGTGCAAACCCAAATGCGTTTGCTACATTATCTAGATTAAATTGAAAAGGAAATCGGTATAGACCTATCGAACCACCTCTTTTAAATGAGTAGCCACCAAATCCATAAATATTTGTCGTCTGATTGACTGGAATATCAGTGTTAGCAAAAATTGTTGTTGTGACTAATTCACTTTGGCCAAACCTTGTTGCGAACTCAGTCGAATCTTCTGCATTATTAAGTGCTCTTGGTGTAGATCCAAAAAGATCACCCCGAATTTGTTCATTAAAGTCATCTAACGGATTCATGAAAATTCTTCCTTGATATGGTAATGAGCGATTGGTTGCATTTCTTTGAGAACGATTCAAAGAAACATTTACAAATGCTCCATTATCATTAAGTTTAATCCCGAAGTTACTTCCAAAATCATAAATGAACCCATCTAGAGAATCACTCACTCCAGTCTTAATGTTTACTTCTGAATAAGTGTCCTTTTTTAAGATGACATTAATAACTCCTGCTATCGCATCAGAACCATATTGAGAAGCGGCTCCATCTTGCAATATTTCAATACGTTCAATAATGCTCAATGGTATTGTGTTTAGATCTGTAAATACAGACCCTTTACCTACAGTATTACTAAAGTTTAAGAATGCACTTTGATGTCTACGTTTACCATTTATTAATACAAGGGTTTGGTCTGGCCCCATACCTCTTAAAGTAGCTGGATCAATATGGTCAGTACCGTCAGATATATGTTGATGCACGGAGTGGAAAGAAGGCTGCTGGACATGTAACAACTCGGATAACTCTACATAAGCGTCAATTTCTGCTCCTTTGAGGTTGATCAATTTTGCAATCGTGCCGTGTTCTATAATACTAGAACCAGCCGTTAATGTTCCAGCTTGTACACTTCTTGATCCAGTAATCACTATTTCTTCAGTAAATGATGTTGGTTCCAAAGTAAAGTTCTGTTGTACTTGCTTGCCAGGAGCAACATCAATCGTAACTTGTTCTGCACCGTAGCCTACATAGCTCGCGACTATTTGGTGATTACCAGCATCTATCTCCAATTCATAGAATCCTCTAAAATCACTTATGACTCCTACACCAAGACCTGGCACATTAATAGTAGAATGCGTAAGACCTTCATTGTTTTGATCAACTATCCGGCCCTTTATTTTGACCTTGCTATCTTCTCGTTTTATAGCAAATACTAATGTCTCAGTATCATTGGGAGACATATTGATAGCCTTGAATGCTGTGCTATTCTGAAATACATCTATTATTTCAGTAATCGGTTTTTCTAATAAACTCTCGTCATAGTTGAACGAACTCCCTTCAAAAATGTGGCTTTCGTGGATAAAGTGGACGTCAAAACGTACTTCTAAAGTGTCCAAAAAATCTTCAATAGAAATGTTAGCTTGTGCAGCAACCATATGAGGCCCATACAAGAACAGTATCAAAAATAATATTATCCGTATTAAAGACATTTCAAACCAAATAACACTTAAAGTTACTTGATTTATTGATAAGTACTTACAATAGTATTGTCGTTCTTGCCAATATGTAAGTTATGAGCAGTATTGAAAGATGAAAGAAGTATTGATGGAGACTAAATTGAAGAAAAATTACTTAGTTTCTTCTGGGTAAGTGATGATTATTGTATCGTCGTTGTTGCTGATTTGTAAGTCAAGAGCAGTTTCGATAGTTGAAAGAAGTACTGGTAGAGAATTTAAAGGATAAGTTCCTTGAATAGCACGCTTACTTGATAAGAGTGCATCGTGTACTTCTACTTTCTTTCCATACCTTTCTTCAAGCATATCTTTTAATTCCTGGAAATTAGCATCATTCAAAACGATTTTTCCTTTTTGCCAAGCTAGTTCTTCATTAATGTTTACATCAGAAACCCGACTTCTTACGATGCCTTCACCTTTAGTATAGACAAGACGATCTCCAGCTTCCAGTATTTGAATTTGACCATCAGCAGGGGTAACTCGTACCTTACCAGACTTAACTGTAACAATTAATGTTTTTTCATCTGAATCAACATAGAATTCAGTACCTAAAACATCAATGATTCCCATTTCTGTTTCTACGCTAAATAAAGATCCTTCCGTAACATCGAAGAACGCAGAATTTTGCAATTTAACAGTGCGTGGATTGATGCCTTTCCATTTTCCAATAGTCTCTATACTACTGTTTGCATTAAGCATAACCACTGAGCCATCTACTAATTCTTGAGTCATGCTCTCATTATTACCTGTATAGTAAGATGCATTTGAAGTTTGATTGAACGTAAATGCAAAGGCAATAAGAATAATAAATGAAGCGGCAACTGACAACATCTTCCAATTTAATATTGACTTAGATGTTTGTGGTACATGAGTAGTCGTTTTGACTTCTATATTTCTATGTATGTTCTTAAGTATATCTGTTCTTTTCTTTAAGTCTAAAGATGTTGACTTAAATGATAAGCGAGTTTTAATCGTTTTGGCAATATTAATCGATTCTTTACTGCTATTAAGGAAAAGTGTTGAAGATGTAAATGGATGTTCTTGTGAAAAACCTGCTGCTGCCCAGTCGTTAAACTGGTCAGATTCTATTAATACTTGTATGTGGTCAGCGTTTTTCATGTTTGCTTTAAATTTGGCAAGAGAACAATCACCATCGTCTCTGTTTGAAATGCATACCCGTACTTAAAATTATTCGCTTTCAATGTAGAAATCACTTAATCTGTATTAAATGAGTAACTAAAATTCAGCGACTAGAGGCGAATGCGTGATTGTCCAAAGCCAAATTTGATATTTTAAATCACAATTTAGTTGTGAATATTTCAATTTTAAAAGAACACTTCTTTATGTGTTCTGTATGATTCTTAGTTAGTTTAAATTTGGCAAGAGAACAATCACCATCGTCTCTGTTTGAAATGCATACCCGTACTTAAAATTATTCGCTTTCAATGTAGAAATCACTTAATCTGTATTAAATGAGTAACTAAAATTCAGCGACTAGAGGCGAATGCGTGATTGTCCAAAGCCAAATTTGATATCGTAATTCACAACAAAATTGTGAAGATTTTCAAGATTATAAGAACACTTCTTTATGCGTTCTATATATAAGAGGGAGATATGCCCATTTACTAGTCAAAAAAAAACAACTTTTTTTCAAAAATTTTCAGTTAATCTCTTAATTGCCTGATTTACAAGCTTATATGCAGCTTCTTTTGTGATGCTCATAACGACTGAAATTTCATCATAAGACAATTCTTCATTGAATTTTAGGAAGATTATCTCTTTTTGACGCTTTGTGAGATGTTCTTTTGCGGTGTTTAGCTTATCAATGTCTTCTTTTTTGCCATCTTCTTCAACCAACTTTTCTTCATGAGAACTTTCAGAAAAACCAAAATCATTCTGAAAATCAATTTCTTCGAAGTTATTTAACTGTCCTAACTGCTCGATAATGAGTCTACGCAAGGATGTAAGTAGATACGATTTGGGTGAAGTATTGATGGAAATGCTGTGTCTTTTGTTGTAAAGCCGCGTAAACAACAATTGTATAGCTTCATCAACAATACTCTCCTGTTTGGCGAAACTCATTCCATAACTATACAGATCTGAAACATACAAATGATAAAACTCATCGAATGCTTCCAAATCATCTTCTTGTATTCTTTGCCAAAGGCTAAGACTCATAGGTAATCTTACAAATGCTAAATCTCTCTAATTTATTTTAAGAAATCTCAACATTTGTGGTTCTTTATTACCATTGTGTATTTGAAGTATATATAATTGGTTGGAATCCAGGTGTTCAACATTAAGTCGAATGTTCGATACACTGGTATTGAATTGTTGTTTCATTACCACTCTACCAGCAGGATCATAAATCACTATATCAAGCTCAGTATCAATAACTTGTTCTAGTTTGACATGAAGATAATCGCTCGTTGGATTAGGGAAAATTGAATATACTGACTGTGACACTTCTTCCAGTTCAATGGAGTGAGAAGCTTCACTTTCAACATTGGAATTTTTTATTGCTTCAGAGCTAATTTCAAATTTTCTGGTGATATCTGAGGGAACCTCTAAAATATCAGAAGGATTGTCGGCTGTTAAAGCAGTACCATCATCATCATCATCAATATCATCAAAGCAGATTTCTACGGTAATATCATCCAAGAATAAATTTTCTGCTGCCGAACTTAATTCTGATCTGATTCTCACGACGGTTTGATTAGATAACAGATCGCCTGTAATATTTACCGTTGGATTAAACCACTCCTCATTTACGAAATCAATGTTTGTTTGAAAACGTTGTACTTCTGTAAACTCACCGCCACCATTTGTAGATACTTCCACAACAAAATAATCATCTGGATCAGCTCGAAGAGTTAAGTAATAAAAATTCACATTAATGGAATTTACTTGATCATATCTCTGTGGTCTGGTAAATATACTGGACTGGCTTCCGCGATCATCACTTATCTCTATTGCACCAGGAGCACTAATAAAATTATCGCCAACAGTAAATCTCACGTTTGTGCCTCCATCAATCCAGAAATCGCCAAATCCGTTCGCAAAATCATCAAACTGTTGTTGCCGGCATGTTTCAATAATAGCTGAATCTGTTCTTCTATTCACAAAGATATTTCCATCATCAAGCTCATCCGTTTCGATAGACACAAAAATGATATTATCCGCTCCATCTACATCATTAGTGTCATCTGGATCAGTTAAATCAAAATCACTAATGTCTTCAAAACCAACTCGATTTGTCTCTGCTACAAAATAATCACCTGGTGTAATATCAGCAAAGATATAAGCACCATTAGACTGTGTTCGTCTGGTATCGATGAGATTATTTTGAAGATCAAACAAAGAAATCAAAACACCTCCCATTCCTTGATCTCCTATATTATCGTTGTCCAAATCTTCTAAAACAAAGCCTGCTATTGTACCTACATTCGGAATGAAATTGGCGAAATTATTATCTGCATCGTGTTCACCTTCAAGAAGTATGATATCTATTTGATTAGGATTTACTAGTTCAGTCCCGTCCAGATCAGATTCTGTAATTGATTCATCTCGAGCATACAGATTCTCATATGCATCGTTCTCCTCTTCAACTAAAATGTATATACCAGGATCAATCCCGACGAACGTATAAAAGCCATTTGCATCTGTTTCCGTTCTCGCTTGTCGTTGACCACCTGAATTAAATAAATCAATAGATACACCTTCAAGAGGTTCGTCTAGTATGTTGTCTGCATCAAGGTCAATGTTTACAAAGCCACTAATTCTAGTAATCAATACTCTATTTATAAAATTATTACCTCTGTCATTTTCGTTGGCAACAAGTACAACAGGAATACGATTATCTACAGGGTCATTCACACCATCTTGATCACCTAGATCTCCAATCTCATCCGTATCCGACACATCACCAAAGCCTTCCACATCATCTTCTTGAATGATATAGTTGCCAGGTTCTAGTTCATCAAATTCATATCTTCCAATGGCGTCAACTGTAGTTGTATTCAATACATTTCCTGATTCGTCTAACAAGGAAATAGTGGAAGCTAAAAACGGAGTATCACCTTCACCATCATCGTTATCGTCAATTAATGAAAACCCAGAGATAACTCCATTGGCAATTACAACTTCTTCAATTTCTCTATCGATAAAATTATTAGGTGTGTCAGTCTCGCCCGATTCTAAAGTGACAAAAATGAGGTTATTTGCCTCGTCAAAATCGTTGCCATCATCTGGGTCCTCATCCCGATCAGAAACATTGATATAGCCTGGTATGTCTTGCTGTTCAAGTCTGTAATTTCCAGGAGGGACAAATGTAAATTGATAGAAGCCTTGATCATTTGGACTGATCGCATTAATGACATCTCCATCTGCAAGATCAAATAAAAATATTGTCGCAGTTGGTGAAGGATCACCATTATCATCCAAAGCAAAACCTGAAATAGTACCACCGATAAGTTGGTCTCTAAAAATATTACCCGTGTTATTTACTCCTGCTTCTAGGGTAACAAGAATACGATTATCGGGACCATCATCGATTGCATCAACTGAATCTTCATTACGATCAGAAAAATTATTGTATCCTGGAATATCTCCTTGTACTAAAACATAATTACCCGCCGGTATTGAAGTAAATTGATAAGAGCCATCGTTGGTATTGGTATTTCTGGATTCAATGACATCATCTTCCGCCTCATTAAATAAAAATATAGTCGTACTGGTATTCAAAGGATTTCCATTATCATCCCATGCAAAACCTGTAATAGTACCGCTTGCTATTTTCACAACAAAATTATTATCCTCATCTTCCTCTCCTGCTTCCAAAGTGGCAAATATGAAATTATTTGCACCATCAACATCATTGGCATCATCCGTTGATTCATCAAAATCAGATTCATTTTCATAACCTGGAATTGTTGATAATTCGAGAACATAATTACCAGGAGCTAAGGATGAAAATTGATAAAAGCCTACATCATTTGTGCTTATTGATGAGATGAGTACAGTTCGGCTCGCGTCAAATAAAAAGACGTTAACTGCTGACATTGGGTTTCCAAGGTCATCAGAAACAAAGCCTGAAATAGAACCATTTGCTCTCTCATCTCTGAAAATATTGCCATCATCAACTTCTCCTGATTCTACTGTGGCGAATATTAGATTATTGGTACCATCAACATCATTGTCATCATCTGTTGATTCATCAAAATCAGATACATTAACAAAACCAGAAATATCTTGCTGCTCAATAATATAATCACCAGTAGGTATTGATGGAAATTGATATAAGCCATCTATATTGGTAATGGTGGAGCCGATAAAAATTCCATTAGATGTAAATAAAGAGATGATAGAATTTTCTATAGGGTCGCCAACTTCATCATATGCAAAGCCTGTTATGGATCCACTCGCAATTTGATCTCTAAAAATGTTATTTGTGTCATCCTCTCCTGCTTCCAAGTTGACAATAATCGTGTTGTTTGTTCCACCGTTATTATTTGCAATATCTAATAAATTGCTGTTTGTAGTTGCGTCGTCATTACCTATTGGTTCCTTACCAGCAGATAAATCCTCATACCCTGCTATTTCTGCTTGTACTAGGACATAGTCACCAGGAGCCAGTGATGTAAACTGATAAAAGCCATTTGCATTGGTACTGGTACTTATTAGGTTATTATCAGTATCAAATAAGAAGATCGTATTATTTGCAAATCCATTATCAAGATTATCCAGTGCAAAGCCTGAAATACTACCAAAACAATCTATGGCATCAATGAAGATATCGTCTGTAGCTGTGCACCCATTTCTTGTAATGGTAACAGAATAGGTTTGACTTTCTGCTGGAAATACTTGAATGGATTGAGCTGTTTGTCCGTTACTCCACAAATAGCTGTCAGCATTTTGGGCTATTAGCTCTACAGTTTCATTTATACAAACTGTTCGGTCTGGACCCAAATCAACATTAACATTCGCAGCGACGTCGATAGTCACTGATTCTGTTACCTGACAATTTGCTTCATTTGTAATGGTAACTGTGTAGGTAGTAGAGACAATTGGTGAAATTGTGATGGAAGAACCTATTGCTCCATTGGACCATTCATAAACACTACCGCCCGAGGCACCAATTGTGATGGTTTCACCTTGGCAAATAGATTGATCATCAGAAATACTACTTTGCGAAAGATCTGATACCACTACAGATATTGTTTGCTGATCTAAGCAACCAGCTTCACTAAAACCCATTACATTATATGACTGAGACTCTGTAGGTGCGACTGTTATTTCTGGAGTTGTCTCGCCTGTACTCCATAGGTAGGTAGAAGCGCCTTCTGCACTCAGCACCACCGATTCACCTAAGCAAATATTTTGGCTAGGAGTAGTCTGTAAATTTAAATCTTCTACGAAAACTGTAACGACATCTTCAACGATACAACCGTTGTTATTGACTTGCAGGGTAAAACTTTGTGTTTGTGATCCAACGACAATTATTCTTCCCGAGGAATTGTCACCTACAATCCCTGAAGAACCGTTACTCCAGGTAAACGTACTATTTTCGGGGCCAACATTACTACTCGCACCAATGACTACTGTAGTACCAGGGCATGCAGTCCGATCAGGTCCTGCATCCGCAAATGATTGTACCAAATCAATCTCGACGGAGGATACTGCATTACATCCAGTTTCATTATTGGTCGCTGTTACATTGTATATACCTGGACCAATAACAGATACTGACTGGCCGGATTGTCCAGTACTCCACTCGTAGGAGTCTCCTCCAAAAGCAGATAAGATGACTTGTTCGTCTGTAGAGCAAATATTTCGAGCTCCAGTAATCTGTGGAGAGACTTCTACTATATTTTCTTCAACCAGTATACTGGCAGTTGATGTACAACCTTGTGAACTGTTAGCTGTGACTTCATATAAGCCTGGTCGATTAACAGATATTAATTCTCCAGTTTGACCTGTATTCCATTGGTAAGATGAGCCACCTTCAGCAGATAATATAGCAGAATCAAATGAACAACTCAGATCATTCGATTTAGACAATTCAACAATTGGTCTTTGATCAAAGAATACTTCAATTTGATCAGCTACAACGCAGCCATCCGAATTCGTTACCGTAGCAGTGTATACTCCAGGTTGAGTTACAGAAATAGAATGAGATGTAGATTCAGTACTCCATAAAACACCAAGATTACTCGGCACTTCCAATGTGACACTTTCACCTTCGCATGCTCTTATTCGATCTTGCTGAAATGAAAATTGATTTGTGACTACTTCAATAGTCGCAACTTGTGATGTACATTCAAATTCTAAGTCATCCTGATTACACGGAACAAAATCTTGTTTACAAACTGTGTAGAGGAATTGATCGGTACCAACAAATCCAGCATCAGGAATGTAAAAGAATTCACCGTTTGGTCGAAAATCAAGGCGTCCATTTGATGGAGATGTCGATTCATTCCATCTTAAAGAAAATCCATCAGCATCTGAATCATTTAAGCCAACATTGCCAAATACATTCTCTTCACCAAAGCACATTCGAAAAAAATCTGGTCTTGAAGAAGGGTTGACGAAAGTTTCATCACAAGGTGGTGGAGGTGGAGGATCTTCATTACAACTTTGTACTGCTACCTCAACTTCATTATAGGCCTTGCAACCATTACAATCAGTGATCTGTAAAGCATATAGACCTGGCTGATTAACTTCTATTGATTCAGTTGTTTCACC
>CAYNMW010000043.1:9368-18599 GCA_964398295.1 uncultured Saprospiraceae bacterium
AGCAAATAGGTTTCTC
The DNA here is from genome assembly GCA_964398295.1 of uncultured Saprospiraceae bacterium. GTDB lineage: Bacteria > Bacteroidota > Bacteroidia > Chitinophagales > Saprospiraceae > CALFUK01. The sequence goes on from CAYNMW010000043.1 coordinate 9,385, forward strand.
GATTTGTCAATTCCCTCAATAATCTTGGTCCGTATGAATCAGGTTCTCCTTCAAATCGATTTAAATCTGAAATATTGCTTCCACCCTCTACCTTAACAAGTGATTCAACATAACCAGTAATTTCTTCACTGCAAAAATTTGTTCCAGATAAGCTTGAGGTAATGATCAGCGAAGATGTATCGCAAATGATGGTATCTTGGATCAGTTCATTACGCAAAGAACAACAATTCGCTACATCCAAGTTGATCTCATCTTTGATGTAACAACCTTCAAAACCAAACCATTCGATGGTGTAGCTGCCTGCCATTAATTCATCTATAGAGTTAGAAATCATTAAAGAGTGATCGTCTCTTGTCGTCACCTTTTCATTGGAAGGTGTTGTCCACAATACGATACCATCTTCATCTGGAACTGCAATAAGTTTGAATTGATCTCCACAAGAAGCAAATGCAGTATTGAATACTGGTCTTGGAGAAGTGTTTTGTGACATACTAAAGACCGGCAAATTACCACAATCAGCCATATCTGATGACTCCACAAAACAGGAAGCAACTTCAAAATCCCTGCTTTCACAGTTATAGGATAAAGAACCTGCAACCTGTTGATTTAGATCATTAACAGCAAACACATAAACGTCATCCCTATCAATTGAAATAGTTCGCACATCACCAGCGCGTAATTCTCCTAAAGGTTGAGGTTCAAAAGAACCATCAAAAAACTGCATGTAAAGGAAAAGTTGGCAATTAGATGTGTTCGTCACACTGATTTCCTGAGAGCAACTTTGCTGTGAAGCATTGGGTTGCCCGAAAGACAGAATCTGGACAAAGATTAAAGCTATTAATATGTGGAATCGTACGGGTATTATCATTTTAAAATAACAACTCTGTTACAAGTTGCTAATAAGGGTCCTTGAAAACTTACATTTCGATTACAAAATACTGAGAATTCATGAGCATTCAAGGATGTTTTGGGTACATTATTTCTACAAAATAACTACATATTGATTTTATTTGCAATATGATAGCACCAAAAGCAGAGAAAATGAACTAAAACATTGGGGTTTACCCTATAATTCTGAAAAAGGAATGCTGTCTTTTTGATAATTTCTTTTGTTGAATTCACCCTAATTTTTGTGGCAATGATATGCTAGCCGGCTTTTCTGCGGCAGTTAATATTGATTTTGCAGCTTTTTCGGCAATCATGAAACATGCTGCATTTGTATTGCCACTGACTATTTTTGGCATAATTGAGGCATCAGCTACTCTAAGATTTGCGACACCATGTACCCTCAATTCACTATCTACTACGGCAAGTTCGTCATGTCCCATCTTACAAGTACCAACAGGATGATAGACAGTTTCTACAGATTTCAATATATGATCAATAATACCTTCATCAGTTGTATCTAGAGGCGCAACCAATTCTTTGATGTGTTTTGCTAATGCATCTTGCTTAATAATGTCCAATGCCAATTTGGCTCCCGCAAGTAATTGCATTAAATCTTCTTCTTGACTAAAGAAATTTGGCTGAATCACCGGTGGCTGTAATGGATTCTTTGATCTTATGCTTACATATCCTCTGCTTTTAGGATGGAGCAAAGTCGGCATAATAACAAATCCATCTTTCTTGGGAAGCGTTTTGAAATCGTATAGATCATAATCATATCCTTTTCCAGCATTTAGAGGAGAGAAATGAAATTGGAAATTGACATCCTTTTCAGATCCATCGATATTGCAAAATGCTACGGATTCTAGTGGACTGCATGTTAGTGGACCTGATTTAGAAAAGATGTATTGTGATAGACCTCTTAATTGGCCTAAAGGCGGGATGTAGTGATTGATCGCATCTTCATTCTTCGTACTTGCACCTACTCCAAAAAATAAATGGTCCTGCAAATTTTTACCTACACCAGGCAGATCAACTTTTGTTTCTATCTGTGCGTTAGACAACTCTTCTCTTGCACCAATTCCTGACAACATGAGAATCTGAGGTGATTGAAAAGCTCCTGCACACAGAATTATTTCTTTAGAGGCCTTTGCTTCTATAAGCGTATTGCCATACCTGTATTTGACGGAAGTCGCCACATTATTGTTTAAGCAAATTTGCTCAACCATCGATTTTGTGCTAATCGTCAAATTGGATCTTTTAAGCGCTGGTTTGATGAAAGCTACCGCCCCACTCTGTCTTTTGCCATTCGCTATCGTGTATTGAAAACGAGCTGTCCCTTTTTGTTTCGCACCATTGTAATCATCATTTTTCGGCATCCCAGAATTTGCACAAGCCTCAATAAATGCATCACCGTATCTTGTTCTAAATGGTGTTTGTTTGGTGACTATTAACTCGCCTTCTTTTCCTCTGAAAGCTTGATCTTCTTCTTTATAATCCAGATATGTTTCGGACTTTTTAAATAAAGGAAGAACGTCAGCATGCGACCAACCATGGTTGCCCAAAGAGGCCCAATCATCATAGTCAGCTCTATTGCCTCTAACATATGCCATCGCATTCGTACTGCTACTTCCGCCCATAACTTTGCCTCTTGGCAGGTAAATCTTACGGTCGTTGACATGGCTTTGTGCCTCAGTATAAAATCCCCAATCACGAACGGATTTGTGGTTTTTTGCATAGCCTCCTGGTATATGAATGTACGGATGAGAATCTCTGGAACCAGCTTCTAATAACAAAACGGAATGATCTGGATTTTCGCTTAATCTATTGGCCAATACACAACCAGAAGACCCTGCACCAATAATAATATAGTCGTAAGATTTCATTGTTTTTAATTTAATTTACATCATACCAAATTGGTGAAGACCATGCACGTTCTCTGATAAAATCAGGAACTTCATCCGGGTACTTTACACCATATTTTTTTTCATCCCAGTGAGACCATCTTGGTGTCTCTACTTCAAGAACACGTACATAATAAAAAGCAAATTGTTTATCATCAAAATCAGGATCGGACCATAAGACAGTCATCTCTGAGCTCCCTTCATTCTGAGAACTCGCTGCTTTAGGAGTTACATTATAGATCATTTCTTGTAATTCAGTACCATCATACCAACCCTTTATGATTTGTAATTTTTCCAGATTTGCTCCTTCGGGGTCTTTAGCTGCCCAGATCAACAGATCAAACTGTTGATTCAAAATTGAACCCATGGGATTTCCATTGGCATAACCATCTTCTACCAGAGTCTGATAATCTTTATGTGACTTACTAAAACCCTTACCACCAAAAACCCGCAACTTAATTCTTCCTCCACTTGTACCATATGTTTCTTTACGTTCCATTGCCTCATAGATTTCAGAACGGGTATTTGATTTGGCCCATACTGCCATCAGTCCTCCAGGGTTGACAGCCTCATAAGTTTTCTTGTCGATGTCAAGAATCCATTCACGATTGGCGCGTACTTCTGGGTCTGAGTCAACCAAGGAGTGATTGCCGATATAATCATCATCTTCTTCTGTATTACCTGGAGTGCCATTATGTGTATCTGTGCTTGCAATAAAACCGTACCTGTATGGATTTACACCGTATTCTACTTGATACTCCAGACCCTTTTTAAGGGCCCATCTCACGTAATCATTTTCGACATGTTTTTTAGAATCGTAGTTCTCAAAATTAGCATACTCATCTGTGGCCCAATAAGCAGAAGCGACCTCTGAATTGCCTTTGGCCTGATGAATTTCAACAAGCGGTTCGTTTTTACTTCTTTGCATAATATAACCTTCATCAATCGGGCTTCCATCAGGCTTTTGGAGTGGGAATGCTACACCTTCACTTAGGTTTGAATTGTGCGGTATAGCCATTACTGTTGCACCTTTCTCTCTGAAGTTTTCTAAGGATGTCCATAGCTCCATTTCGGTTTTGGCTTCCAATGCACTAACAGGATAATCAGGTACTTTCATGTCCTTAAAAAAGACATTGCGATGGTTGTGTGCAAAGCCATTTCCAGATGTCCATTCATAGGCTGCGAATGTGGTAAATGCACCTGGTTTGTAGTGTTTTTCGGCAGCATCCAATTCGACATCCCATGCTGATTTTGTCGTTTCATATCCCTTGAAAAATCCAAGATGTTTTCGATCTTGTTTACCAACATTTTTGAGCATACTGTAAAATAATTCTCGTTGCTTAAGTGTGTCAAAACCAATTGATCTAAAGTACCTAGCCATAAAAGCATTGTGTGCAGGAGCTCCTTGAGTGTTGATAGAATACAACTCACCAAAATATTCTGAGTGATCTGTAATTGCAGCAAAATCTAGTGGACGTTCGATAGCAACTTCCTTATCAATGACAGTTATGGATTTACCTTTTGCAAATTCGTATGCTAAGCCAGGATCGGCGACCACTCCACCAATGTACGCATCAAATGAAAAATTGGTGTGTACATGCATATCCCCAAAAAACAATTCTCTGTTTTCATTTTTAGGGATTTGATTTTCAAGCTCAGTCCAATTTTTGGTAGCTCTGTCTCTCACAGGATTAGGAACTTCATCTAAAATAGGCCCACCAGGAAAAAGTGTTTTGTAGATAAAAAAGGCAATAATGGCGATCAATACAAGTAGCCAAAACCATTTACTTTTGAGTATTTTCATAGTGTTTCAAGTGATCGTTTAAGATAATTAAACAAACTGTGGCTACATTGGTATAAGCGAAGAGATTTGTTTAACATTGGTATATTCCATCACTCGAGAATCAATTAAATGTCAAAGAAAATAAGCAAATATGAATCGATTAATTGCACTATTATCAGTACTCACTTTTGTATTCGGTGTCAGCTACAATCCATCAATTAAGCCAATCGATCAAAGTGAATGGACAGCAAAAGATTGGGTTGATTTTTCGATTAAATATCATGATCCTGAAGGAAATTGGCCTCATTTTAATTCGCAAATCAAGTCGTTTTCAAAGGTAGATAGAGGTGGTGAATCCTTACAAGAAAGCAGCAGAAATTTTAAGATGGATAACAGCAAATCCTATTTTTATCTAATGACATCCGTACAGGATCTTCCAATGGAGGTCACCATAAATGATGAGAATTGCACCACTTCATGGCAGAAGAAAAATCCAACTTTAGAAGAACAAAATCGGTATATCAATGATTGTGCATATGGAGAAAATTTCCGGAATTATTACAGGTATTTAATCGGTCTGCCAATGGTGTTAACAGATAATGTAGCGATCATTAATCCAGAAGTGGAAGACGCAATTATTGAGGGTAAAAATTATAAAAAATTGACAGTCAATTATGCACCTTTGCATAGCAATCCAACTTGGGAATTTTATATAAATCCTGTAGATGGCAAATTGGTAAGGTCAGTATTTATAAGAACACATAAAGAGGGACAACCACGGACCGGTGAAATCCTAGACTACCCTGAACATCATACATTTCAAGGAATGCAAGTCCGTACAAAGATGCTTTGGTATCATCTGGATGAAAAATTTTTAGCTGATGAAACATATGTGTATAGTGCAATTTAAATGGGTGAAAATGTAGAGAGATGCGGAGAACAATGAGCGGTCTATTTGTATATTAGATTCTAAACTTGTCATTAATTAACGAATACTAAACATATGCATTCTGGTTTTCAAACAACAAACGGTAAAGGATTGGACCGAGAATCTGTGCCAATGAAACTGTGGGAAAAAGCAAAAAAATATGGAATATGGAATCCTGCTGATCTAGACTTTACACAAGATGCCATTGACTTTAAACAGTTGTCAGAATTGGAACAAAAATACATCCTACAGCCAATTGCACAATTTCAAGCAGGAGAAGAAGCAGTGACACTTGATTTACTCCCGCTAATCATGACGGTGGCCAAAGAAGGACGGTTGGAGGAAGAGCTTTTTTTGACTTCCTTTTTATGGGAAGAAGCAAAGCATGTAGATTCGTTCAATCTTTTCTTGAACACAATATTTGAGCATAAATTAATAGATCTTAGTGATTTGCTTGTCCCTTCTTATAAGACTATTTTTTATGAAATACTCCCTGAAGTGATGGACAAATTGACACATGATCCTTCACCCGTAAACCAAGCTAAAGCATCAGTTACCTATAATATGATTATAGAAGGTACTCTTGCAGAAACTGGATATTTTGCCTTAAATAAAACACTCGAAAAAGCGAACATCATGCCTGGAATGCTCGATTTTACGGTAAAGCTTAAACAGGATGAGTCCAGACACATAGCATATGGTATCTATCTTATTTCGCGACTGGTATCTGAAAATGGTCCTGAAGTTTGGAAGGCTGTCGAGGATCAAATGAATATGCTAATGCCTCTTGCAGTTGGTGTTGTTGATGAAGGCAATCAATTATTTGAAGAAACACCTTTTGGCCTTGATGCTAATGAATTTACTGCCTATGCATTGGACCAATTCCAAAAACGGTTTGCAAGAATCCAGAAAGCTCGAAATCAATCGATGACTGAGGTGATTCAAGAATCCTTGGATACAGAGCAGTTGGTGGCTTAACAATATACGCTTTTGCTCAAACCGTGATAAACTGAGCTTAGGGTTTATCGATGCCTGTTATATGACTTTTGAAAAACTTACTGAATCGAAGGTGTTTCACCTCTCGAAGAGATAAAACTTTAATCCAAAGATAAATTTGGCTCTAGAGCATGATCTGTAGAGTAAAATTCTAGAATTAATTTGACGACTTCATCTGGATCATCTGTAAGTGGAATCAGATCAATATCCCCTGGACTAATATTGCCATGTTTTTCTAACATCGTAGTTTGAATCCAATCTTTCATACCAGACCAAAATTCTGATCCAAACAATATGACAGGTACAGGCGTAATTTTTTTCGTCTGAATCAGGGTAAGCACTTCAAATAATTCATCTAAGGTCCCAAAGCCTCCTGGCATAGCAATGAATGCTTGTGCGTACTTGACAAACATTACTTTTCTGATGAAAAAGTATCTATGGTCCAAATTTTTATCAGAATCGATATACCGATTATCGTTTTGTTCAAAAGGCAAATCGATGTTTAATCCAACCGATGCGCCTCCTGCTTCATGTGCACCTTTGTTGGCTGCTTCCATGATGCCAGGACCACCACCAGTTATTACACCAAACCCCTCTTCACAAAGTCTACTTGCGAGTGCAGTAGCCTCTTTGTAGTATTTATGTTCTGGTTTTGTTCTTGCCGAACCAAAGATGGAGATGCAAGGTCCTATTTTATTTAATCGTTCAAATCCTTCAACAAATTCAGAGAGCACTTTAAACATGGTCCATGCATTGAGACCAGGTTCCTTAGTCCATTTCTTTAGTTTAATATTTTCTGTCATTTCCTGTTTTCCTTTTTGTCATTAAAAAAGCCTATTTCCATACGTGAAAATAGGCTTCGTTAGTATATGTTTCAATCAGTATTTTATAATCTTACTTTATAAGTTAGACACTTACACTTTTTCTGGATTCAAATTCCTTTTTGACGTATGTCTGAACTTCCTTTATAGAATCGTATTTATCGAACAATTCGTCTAAGGAGAATCTTGGATTTGAGCTACTAGGTGTGACAAATTTGATCACATCTTTTTTGGAGACTGTGTCACCACTCAATATTATTAATCGTTCGACTACATTTCTAAGTTCTCGGATATTGCCAGTCCAACTTAAGGTTTGCAGTTGTTTGATGGCGCCACTATCAAACTCTTTTACACTGGTTCCATATTCTTGAGAAATAGTGGCTGCAAAATGCTCTACCAAGGCAGGAATATCTTCCAACCGTTCGTCCAGTGAAGGAACTTTGACAATTATCACTGCAAGTCTGTGATATAAATCTTCTCTGAATTGACCTTGTCTTATCAATTGCCGGAGATCCTTATTTGTAGCTGCAAGAATTCGGACATTGACACTGATTTCTTTGTCACCACCAACTCTTGTTATTCTATTTTCCTGAAGCGCCCTCAATACTTTTGCTTGTGCTGAGAGACTCATGTCTCCTATTTCATCAAGAAACAAGGTACCTTCATTTGCCAACTCAAACTTTCCAAGACGTTGTTTATGCGCAGAGGTGAATGATCCTTTTTCATGTCCAAACAATTCACTTTCTATTAGCTCTGAAGGAATAGCTGCACAATTTACTTCAACAATTGGCCCTTTATTACGACCACTTTTTTCGTGTATCCATCTTGCAACCAATTCTTTCCCTGTACCATTTGCACCATTTATAAGCACTCTGGCTTCTGTGGGAGCAACTCTTTCTATCGTTTCATGGATTAGTGAGATTGAGTCCGAAGCTCCAATAATCTCCTGTACTTTTGATTTTTGTACTCTCTTCTTTAGGACCTTTGTCTCTGTAATCAGACTTGATTTATCCATTGCATTTCGAATGGTAATTAAAAGCCGATTCAAATCTGGTGGTTTCTGGATAAAATCGAATGCACCTTTTTTTACAGCTTCTACAGCAGTATCGATGTTCCCGTGACCAGAAATCATAATAACCGGTATGTGGGCCGCTATCGTTTGAATTTTATCGATGGCTTCCATGCCATCCATCTTAGGCATTTTAATATCAAGTATGACAACATCGTAGGATTGCTGTTTGATTTTAACAATGCAATCAAAGCCATTTGCAGCTTCATCTACTTCATACTTTTCAAATTCAAGTATATCGCGAAGCGTTTTGCGAATACTTTTGTCATCATCTACAATGAGAATTTTAGGCATAGTAGTTTAACTTAATTCGAAAATAAAGTCAAATATATTAAATATTTATGTAATTTATAATTTATTGATTAATAGTTATCTATGTTCACTTCGTGTACAAAATAGAACAATTTTAAAAGAAAGATAATATGCCTCTAAATACCTATTCGATTCTTTGTGTAGCGATATGTCGCTGTGTTATAGCAATGGTACTATTTATCAAAAGTAGCAACAACAATATGATTATTGCCCACTGCCCCATTGTAGGAATAGCAAACAGTTGATCTTCACAAGGGCATGGAACTTGGCAATCTATAGTATTAAAAATCCCATCTCCATTGACATCTTCACTAGGATCATTTGTGCCATTTGCATTAATATCCCAACAACTTATTCCAGCAATACCTTGTGAACCAGTGGCGCCAGTAGCGCCCATTGGTCCTTGTGGACCAGTGGCGCCTGTTGCTCCTGTATCACCTTGTGGACCAGTGGCTCCTGTTGCTCCTGTATCACCTTGTGGACCAGTGGCGCCTGTTGCTCCTGTATCACCTTGTGG
>CAYNMW010000043.1:18699-26884 GCA_964398295.1 uncultured Saprospiraceae bacterium
CTCCTGTATCACCTTGTGGACCAGTGGCGCCTGTTGCTCCTGTATCACCTTGTGGGCCTTGAGGGCCAGTAGCACCAGTTGCTCCATCATTACCTTGTGGACCTGGAACTCCTTGTGGACCAGTAGCCCCTATGCAATCTAATGCATCGAAATTTCCATCACCATTAATATCTTCATTAGGATCATCAACGCCATTGCCATTTAAATCCCAACAATTGATTCCATTCGTTTGGCTATAATTTAGCATAGCCGTTAGTGAAAAACATAAAACAAATACATACTTCATAATAGATTTTTTAAGTTCTTTAATAAGTTGATTGTATCTCTAAGTAAGACAGTTCTTAAGCCTTGCTTAGGAAATTAAGAAATGAATTTGGAATTGAATAGTATATGCTTGATAGAATAAGCATATAAAAATAATAGATATGATTTATCACAGTAGTCAAAAGACTATCTGTGATTACCTTAAAAGAAAGCGTTTTCAATTAATTAGCTAGCTCCTGAATTGTCAGCCACGCACTCAAGCCAATACTCACCTCCAGAGCAGATTCATCAACATTAAATGTATCTGTATGCAATCCAGAAGTTATTTTTTTCTTCTTGTTACCCGTACCTAACCGAAAGAAACAAGCAGGAATTTGATGAGAATAAAAGGCAAAGTCTTCTGATGTCATTCGTTGTGGTAGTGTAAGTACATGACGCTTACCTAAATATTCTTCTGCACTGACATGCATTCGATTGGTGAGTGATTCATCATTTAGTAAAAATGGATATCCTTTCTCAATGTGAAAATCACAAGTACCTCCCATTGACTTTGCAATGCCTTCAGCAATTGTTTTCATTTCCTTGTGAGCTTGTGCTCTCCATTTCTCATCGAATGTTCGAAATGTTCCGAGCAGTTTTACCTCATTGGGAATGATATTCGTAGCACCTCCTGTTGAGTTAATTTTGCCAAAAGATAGTACTGTTGGGATTGTTGGATTTGCTTTTCTACTTACCAATTGTTGGAGTGAGGTAATGATATTTGCGGCGATCAGAATGGTGTCTGTACACTCATGTGGAATAGCAGCGTGTCCACCCTTTCCAGTGACAGTCACATATAATTCATCAGCAGAGGCCATATACTTTCCAGGGTAAAAACCAACCTTTCCTGCTTCCAAGGGTGGATGCACATGCAATCCAATAATGGCATCTGGCTTAGGATTTTTAAGGACACCTTCTTTAATTAAAATGGAAGCTCCACCGGGTAATTTTTCTTCTCCTGGCTGAAATATAATTTTAATGGTACCTCCAAATGAATCTTTGAGTTCGTTCAGGATAACAGCTGTGCCGAGCATATTTGCGGTATGTACATCATGTCCACAAGCATGCATTACGCCGTCATTTTTGGATCGATAACTTACTTTATTTTTTTCGTGAATCGGAAGTGCGTCTATATCAGCGCGAAGTGCTATAACTTTTTTACCCTTTTGTTTCCCTTTGATGGTAGCTACTATTCCTGTCTTTGCCCATCCTTTAGTAAATTTGATTTTTTCTTTCTTCAACACATCTGCAATAAACTTGCTTGTTTGGAATTCGTGGAAAGATAACTCAGGGTTAGCATGAATGGTCCTTCTCCATTCTACTGCTTGTTTGCGATACTGTTTCGCTAATTTTTGGATTCGTGCCTTCACTTAAATATAGACTTTATAAAACAACGAAAATCTTTCATAATGTGATAATTCAATGCGTATTCAAAGTTATGCATATGATTCAATTGCTTGTCAAAAAGATGACTGGCAGGACAAATGCCCTCTTTGATTTTTGGTAGTTCTGCTATCTTATCATCTGGTGTCGCATAACCAACTACCGATTTTTTAGCCAGACAAACGTCTATCCAATCGGTAATCGAGTATTTTTTACTGAACAGACTGACTGGTAGCATTAAAACTGCAATGATAAGATCAAACAATCTTTTCGTTATCTTTTTTTCGTAAAAAACGATTGGGAATCGATATTCACTTGTAAATAAGGTACTTGCTTCGGTATAATTTGATTGCTCCAATAATAAGTAGATATCTTCTAAAGTCATTATTTGGGTAGAAACTGACTCTTCCTCACTTTCAACCATTACGCTAGCTAGTTCAGATGTTGATACAACATTTCTTTCTATAAATAAGTGGTCATGGTCAGCTACTGATATTTCTGATAGGGAAGATGCACCAGTCAGGTTAATCGAAGGAAACAAATCCTTTAAGGCTTGCAAGCGTTTGATAAAATCTGATGTGCCAAGAATGCCGATACGTTTATTTTTTAGCTTGCTTTCTTTACCAAACAATTTTCTTACGATGGTACCAAAAATTAAATTCCAAAAGAAATAGAGAAAAAACAGCACTCGTGAAGACCGCCATTCCACATTGAACAAACTATAAATCATGAGAATAATTCCAAGACCCAGTAAAAGTCCAATAATCAATTTTGAGGCACTCCGATAAAATCTATATGAAGATTGGAGAAACAAGATGATGACCCAACAAACTGTTGCAAACAAAGCATGTGATACAGCTGGAACTCCTGTATAATAATGTGGGTCTCCAAAAAAATAACTGCCCCATAAGCGTTGGCATAAAAAAGCTCCAGCTAAAAACAATAGAAAATCAAGAATCGGAAATGCTAATTTCTGTAAAAGGTGTCGCAGAGATTTTACTAGTATTTGTCCTTGAATTGTACTCTGTACGCCAAAATTAAGCAACCAGGAATACTCATCAGCAAAATGTTTTTTATGGAATACAGACATTGCAGAATAAAATCGTTTGACATATTTAATGTCCTGATGATCGGTACTTCTCCCTTTGTAGTGCGTAATCACCTGATCCCCTAAATAATAATTTTTATAGCCCTCCTTCAATAATCGATAAGACAAATCGATGTCCTCACCGTACATAAAAAAAGCTTCATCAAATCCATCAACACGCTTAATCACTGCTGTCTCTCCAAATAAAAATGCACCAGATAAAATTTCTACTTCAGCTCGTTCATCTGGATCTAATTGAGGAGCATAATAGGCATTAATGCTATCTGATTTGTCGAATAATTTATTGATTCCAGACAGCTTATAAAAAGCTTTGCTAGGTCTAGGCAATCCTCGTTTCGACTCTGGAAGAAATCTATTCTGGTAATCAACCATTCGAACGCCAATCAAACCGATGTTCTGATTTTCCTTTATGAATGTCAGTACTTCTCTCAAGACCTTTGTATCGACTTTGGTATCGGGATTTAAAAACAAGGTATATTCCGCATTTGCTTTTTGTAATGCAATATTGCAAGCTGCACCAAAACCAATATTCTCTTCATTGTTAATCAGTAGAACCTTGTCTCCAAATTCTTGCTTCAGAAATTGTTGACTCCCATCATTCGAATCATTGTCAACAACTATAATCTGAAGAGTCAGTTCAGAAGTATCCAATAAGTTGCTGATACATTGTTGGATGTAATACTTTACATTATAGCTGACAATGATGATACTTAAGTCGGGCACAATTATTTTAATGAACGTTGCGAATATGGCACTCTGGATAAGATTGATCTGCCGAGTGTAAACTCATCAGTATATTCCAATTCACTTCCAAAGGCAACACCTCTTGATAGAGTAGAAATTTTAACCTCCAATTCTGCCATTTTCTTAGAGATATAAAAGACCGTGGTATCACCTTCAATCGTGGGACTTAAGGCCATGATCAGCTCCTTTGTTTCCATTGGTTTTACTCGTTCGATGAGTTCTTTGATTCGAATGTCGTCAACACCTATTCCTTCAAGTGGTGAGATGACTCCACCAAGCACATGATATGTCCCATTAAATTGCTGGGTTTCTTCAATTGCAATGACATCCCGTACACTTTCAACAACACAAATCACTTGTTTATCTCTTCCAGTATTTGAACATATGGCACATTGAATGTCATCAGAAAGGTTGTAACAGACATTGCATTCCTTGAGGTTGTCTTTCATGTGTTGAATCGCATTCACAAAGGATTCGACAGATTCCTTATCCTTTTGAATCAAATGTAAGACCAATCGAAAAGCGGATTTCTTTCCGATACTCGGAAGCTTAGAAAATTCTTCTACTGCTCTTTCGATCAATTTTGAGGAATAGCTCATAGGGCAAAAATAAGAAATGCCATCGGCTATTGTTGGAAATTAGGCATTATGTAAAGTAGGACTACTTCCTCGATATTTTGGAATAAAAAATTGTTTTGCTATTTCAACAATTGTTCGATAACTGCAATTCCTTATTTAGTATTACTTTTGCGCAAAGAAAATAGAAATATGGCTGAAATAATAAGAATGCCTCGTATGAGTGACACAATGGAAGAAGGAAACATTGTGGAATGGCTAAAGAAAGTTGGAGACCAAGTTGAACCAGGTGATGTATTGGCTGAAGTCGAAACAGATAAGGCAACCATGGAATTAGAGAGTTATCACGAAGGGTATTTACTCCACATTGGAGTCCCAGAAGGACCAGTTCCAGTAAATGGTATTCTTGCTGTCATTGGTGAAAAGGGTGAAGATTTTGAAGCCCAACTAAAAGAGGAAATGGCTAGTTCTTCAGAGGCTGCTCCAGCTACCAGTACAGAACCTGCTCAAAAAGAAACAGCTCATGTGGCAGCTCCAGCGGCTCCAGCAACACCTGCTGTAGCAACAGCAACTGCAGCTACTGACAACCACGTCAAAGCTTCGCCATTGGCCAAGTCTATGGCACAATCAAAAAATATAGATTTAAGTACTGTAACAGGTACAGGTGAAGGAGGTCGCATTATTAAACGAGATATAGAAAATTATACTCCTGGTGCTGCTAAAGCTGTACCAGCACAAGCTAGTCCTGTCTATTTACCGGCAGAGGTCAATTATGGTCCACAAAGAGTCTCTCAAATGAGAAAGACTATTGCCAAGAGATTGGCAGAAAGCAAATTCACTTCTCCTCATTTTTACCTGACGATGGAAGCGAATATGGCAAACGCCATATCAGCAAGAAAGGACATCAATGCGGATCCTGATGTCAAGATATCTTTTAATGACATTGTTGTAAAAGCTACTGCTGCTGCATTACGCAAGCACCCAATGATTAATGCATCCTGGCAAGGAGACACGATAGAAGTTCATTCTGATATCAATATCGGAGTTGCTGTCGCAGTAGAAGATGGCTTGGTCGTTCCGGTTATACGCAATGCCGATGCAAAGTCTATGACAATGATTGGTGCAGAGGTTAGAGAATTGGCAGGTAAAGCACGAAGTAAAAAGATCTCCATTCAGGAAATGCAGGGCAATACATTCACTATCTCTAATCTGGGAATGTTTGGTGTAGAAGAATTCACTGCCATCATAAATCCACCAGATGCGTGTATACTTGCGGTAGGGACCATAGTCGAAAAGCCAATTGTAAAAGACGGTGATATCGTGGCTGGCAAAATGATGAAACTTACATTATCCTGCGACCACAGAATTGTTGATGGCGCTACCGGTGCACAATTCTTAAAAACGCTTAAATCTTATTTGGAGAATCCGATAAGAATATTGGTGTAACTACCCAGATACCCTTTCATCTGATTTTGCAACTGTAGTAAATCCCCCTTCGTTAAACGGGTGGCATCGATAGTGGTGTGGAAGTACTTTGGAGCAACGAAAATCAAATTGTAGTCTTTGCAAGTGGTTAAACCACTTGGACTTAATCCTCTTAAGGGGAACTATTTACGATAATTATTATATAAAATGCTGATATTGTGTTAATTTTATATGATAATTAATTGTAATATGAATAAATTTCATTTTAACCTATCTCATCATTCTAAAGGAACTATTGCAACAGAAAACATAGATTTTTCACCTGAATCAACAGGTCTAAACATTGTAGCTAGCAATAGTAAGGCCTTTGCAATATGGCAACATCTAATGAAGTCTTATTCCCATTTCAATTATCAAATTGGAGCAGCTGGATATGTTGACTCCGAGAATTCTCTACATGACTGCACTGATAAAACGGCTTGCCATTTATTACTGACAACTCAATCTGCTACTGTAGATCAAACAACAGAAACGGCTCCATTTAGCCTTATCACCAATTCTATTGATTCTTCATTGATCACCAAAAAAGATTTGGATGCGTTGGCCTTGATAGGGATACAAAAACATTTATGCGAGCTTGATACTTATAATCAATGCATGGATTCAATGTTTAACCTATTGAGATTATCTGATCTTCGGAGAGATATAAATCTGTGTGAAGTAATCCTCAGAGAGAGTAAACATGTTGTCTTTGATCTAGCTGCAATTAGGAAAAGTGAATTTCAGATAAATCAACCAAATGCATCAATCTGTGGATTGACATTGGAAGAAGCATGTCAATTAATGAAGTTTATCGGATCTATCCAAACATTGCAAACCATTGAAATCACTTCCATAGATTATACTCAATCTATTGATTCTAGCTATTACGAATTGATCAGCATGCTACTTTGGTACTTCTTTGAAGGAACGAACTTTAAACAACAGTCTGCAGACATTTCCCACAAAAAACAATATGTTGTATACGCAGATGGAATAGACTTACCATTATACTTTTATAATGAATCAATGACAGACAGATGGTGGGTAAACACTAATGATGAAATGGAGCAACTTATTGCTTGCAGTCCAAATGACTTTGAAGATGTCCGCAATGGATTGTTGTCAGAGCGCATGATGAAAATTGTGGATAGATTGTCTTAGTGTAAGCTGGTGAGCCAAAGATTTGTAAAATCTTACCAACGAATAGGCTAATGATTTCTTTATGGCTTTAGAAATTTTTGCAAATGAGTTAATGCGAGCTCAGAACTCTTTCCATCCCACTCCGTATCAACAACTGCATTGTAATGTTTTGCTCTGATTCTTGGCTGATCAATATTCTGTATTTGTGCTAATATCCAATCCTTAATCTCTTCCAAATTACTTGCCTCTTTTACTAATTGATTTCTAATGTAACCGTAATAGTCTTGGAACTGTTCTGGAGACAATTGAGAAAACTGAATACTTGGAATATTTAGCAAAGCCGCTTCTAAATGCGTTGAGGTTTCACCCGCTATAAGGATATCTATTTCTTGCAAGAACTTGAAAATAGGTTCTACTTTGGAATTTGACATGCGCACGTTAGAGACAGTAAAAGTTCTGGAATCTCTCGGATGTGGCCTATAGCATAGATTGAGTTCAGGAAACCACTTGTGCAGGAAACTAATTAATTCTTTGGCATTGGATAAATTCGTCAACATATTGGTGCAAATACCAACATTTACAACTTTGCTCGAACGTTTGACTTTCTGAATGTATCCATCGAATTTTGGCATTCCTACTAACTCAATTCTGGTGTCAGTCTTCCCTATGTTCAGATACTTATTTTTCGAATCTTCTCCTTCTAAAATAGCGAGATCAAACTTAAGTGGTGGAAAGCTTTCTGACACACTAGCATGTTGAAGATATATAGTTGGAATTTTCAATTCTTTCGCTGCTAATAACAAGCCTCTCATTTTAATATTGTGGTCATTTGCAAATATCAAACAGTTGGGCTGTCCCTTTTGTAGCAACTTTTTGCAGGCTGGCACCATGCCATTCGCCATAGCTATCTTGTCAATTGTAATCAAGCCTTGAAGCCCATAATGAGCTACATGTTTAAGGTAAAAAAAGGGAAGTCTATATACGTACAAAAGAGAATTATGAAATGAAAGTCTTGTCACCTCTTGCAGTGGGTTTTTCTTGGCCCATGTCCCAGTACTCACATAAACAGAATTATCTAGACCATCTTTTAAGAATGTAAGACTATCGCGATTGTTTACACTACTTACAAGCAACCAATTTTTCTCTTTAATAGACGAGGAAGAGATAATTGACTTCCGATAAATAATCGAGTAAACTATATTAGAAAGTATCCATTTTACAAGTTCCAAATGAGGAAGAAAATACTTTCTTGTAATCGAATGGTTCTTTACCGTTTTTTTATATGCTGGTGATAAATAGATTTGTATGATGTCATAGATCTGGTTCATTGGTCTTAATTAACTATCAAGTCTTGAGCACATTTTTTTAGCAACCAAAATACAACTGTTTGACTGCCAAACCCTCACCTTCGTTATCGAACCCAATTTACTCCTTTTCATTTTTTAATATGCTGTAATAGGTAAGA
>CAYNMW010000044.1:0-26817 GCA_964398295.1 uncultured Saprospiraceae bacterium
TGGCACCAGTATCTCCTTGTAATCCAGTAGCGCCTGTTGCACCTTGCGGACCAGTTGCTCCAGTAGCACCATCATTTCCAGCAGGACCTTGTGGGCCTGTTGCTCCTGTAGCGCCAGTATCTCCTTGTAGTCCAGTAGCACCTGTTGCACCTTGTGGACCAGTTGCTCCTGTAGCACCATCATTTCCAGCAGGACCTTGTGGGCCTGTTGCTCCTGTGGCACCAGTATCTCCTTGTAATCCAGTAGCGCCTGTTGCACCTTGCGGACCAGTAGCGCCTGTCGCACCAGTATCACCCTGAGGACCGGTAGCTCCTGTAGCACCAGTATCGCCTTGAGGTCCTTGCGGACCAGTAGCACCTGTTGCACCATCGTTACCAGCAGGCCCTTGTGGACCAGTAGCACCAGTATCACCTTGTAGTCCAGTAGCCCCTGTCGCGCCTTGCGGACCAGTTGCTCCAGTAGCACCATCATTTCCAGCAGGACCTTGTGGACCAATTGCTCCAGTAGCACCAGTATCACCTTGAGGTCCTTGAGCACCAGTTGCTCCTGTAGCGCCAGTTGGCCCTTGTGCACCAGCTATACCTTGGGCTCCTTGTGGACCAGTAGCTCCTATATCACCTTGCGGTCCTTGTGGTCCGGGATTTCCTTGAGAGCCTGTCGCTCCAGCAGGACCTTGTGGGCCGTCAATACCATCTTTTCCTTGTATTCCAGCAGGACCTATAGGTCCTTGACTACCAGGAACTCCTTGAGCTCCCTGTGGACCAGCAGGTCCTTGAATACCTTGTGGACCTTCAGATCCAACCATACCTTCTATACATTCCCACATTGGAATGTCATCGGTTCCTTTGTTAACTTCGAGGCATTCAGTTTCAATATTGAAAATGATCGCACCTCTTAATGGTGTCGGAATAGCATCTCTTTGAGCTGTAGTCATCCTTGGAGGTATAAACGCTCCAGTAGTTGATTCTATCTCTAATATTGACCCGTCGTCAATATCTTCATCGTTTCCGCCAATCTTTACTTGAGAATAGCTGATAAGAGTACAGCTCAGTATCAAGCAGATGGCTAAGAATAGTTTTTGTAAATGTAAGTCAGTAAGACGTTGATGGTTTAAACCATGCTTCATCGTGCAAGGATTTTATTAATGAATAAAAAATTCGTTTGTTAAACTTAGATTCGAGTGAAATACAACCAGAAATGCAGCAAGCTAGATCAGTACAGTCAAAGGGACTGAATCTATGGAGCCAAAATAGGAATTATTAGCGGACTTAATCAGTAACCCGTTTTTAAAAAACGGCTAATAAAAAAAACTAAAATGTATTGGTTTGAATATGAACAGTTTATACAATTGATTGCGCTTAGAAGTTTTACTCTATTTCAGCAATCGCATCTAAAATCTGTTGACCGTGTTCTTTCGTCTTTACTTTGGTAATTATTTTTTGAATTTCGCATGTTTCATTTATGATTAATGTTGTTCTATAAACTCCTGTTATTTCTTTGCCCATAAACTTTTTGGGACCCCACAAACCAAAATCTTGAATCATATTTTTGTCTGGATCAGATAATAAAGAGAATTGGAATTCATATTTTTCTATAAATTTTTGGTGCTTTTTTGCTGTATCTGGACTTACTCCAAAGATTCGATAGCCAAGTTTTTGGATACGCTTGTAGTTGTCTCTAATACTACAAGCTTCTTTAGTACAACCTGGTGAGTCGTCTTTGGGATAAAAGAAGAGGACGTACTTACTGCCTTTTAAGCTGGCCTTTGAAATGACTTGGCTATTCTCATCAATTAGTTCAAAATTTGGGACTTCATTTCCAATAGATAACTTAGACATATGTAGAAGGTTTCAATAGACAACAGTTAATTGCAAATATTGTTGTAGCAACAAATATTAAATCATCGTATTTCTATGTTGAAATCGCTACAAGACTGATTTCCAGAACTATCTGATACAAGTACAGAAATAGTATTATTTCCTTTAGCAGGTAATTTATTACTACTCAAAAGCTCATTTTTTAGGTCATAATTGAATAAATGCCACTCTTCATTTATAAAAACCTGAAATTTTAATTGCAATTCTTTTTTATTGACTTTGAAATTGTCTCTAATCTTAAATGCGATTCTGTCATTTTGAGAAATTACTGAATTTGTTACCATTGTTATAGAAGGTGCAATAGTATCAATAGTACTTTCAATATCGATGAATTGATTTGTTAAAACAGTACAATCTTGTAGATCGCCGCAAGTGGCGAGCAAGACTTGTTCTTTTTTGTTGTTTGTGGTTATCAAACTTACCTTTTGACCTTTTAATTCATGTTTGAATTTTATCTCTATGAGTTTTGATAGCGATACATAATTCGGTCTCATAATTAGTTTTGGCATTCCATCTTTGTTTATTTCCTTGCACAGGATACCTTGCATTTCATTTGTGGAATTCACTGGGATGACAACATCAAAATTTCTGTTTCTGATAAGATTGGGTCTATCTGGTTGGATGACATGATTAGGTTTAAAAAGTGCTTGTGAATTAGCCGGAAATTCAACTTGTTCTAACTCATACAAAACCTGTACACGGTTTCCTTCATAGTCTGAAAAAACGTATTTGTATTTGCTCTTATCAAATCCTTGTTTTAGTATTGCTGGAAAAGTAGATGCAAACGAAAATTGATGAAAACGAGACAAATTTAGCTGATACTGAATAGCATTAGACTCTTTCTTTTTATGTAAATCTAATAGCTGATATATCGCGTCAGAATCAGCAAACTCTAGATCATCTAAACAAATTTCTTGGATCAAAGTATCATTCCGAAACCATTCAATAGAGTAGATTCCATTCTTATTGGAAGAGCCATTCATTTGATCATACATGACTAAAGACAAGATGTAAGAGTTGTGTGGATGTACGGATAACTTTCCAAGGTCATAGGTCTTAGAATTAATCGCAGTAGAAATATTCTTCAAAGACAAAGCCCTGATGTCAGTAAATAAATGAAGAGAATCAAGTTCTTTGAGCTCAATATATTTTATGCTGGGAGACCGATTATCCTTTGGTTTTATACCAAAAAGGATTGGGTTGATTAATCGTTCAGAAGCGGTTTCTCTTATTTCGAAGTGTAAATGTGGTCCGAAAGATCTGCCGCTATTGCCCATAATAGCAATGAACTCTCCTTTTTGAAATGTGATAGGCGTATTAAAGGAGCGAATATCTACACTAAACTGCTGTAATCGATTTTGGTGACTCAAAATAATGGAATCCAAAGTAGGATGATAAGAATCCAAGTGTGCGTAAACAGATGTGAACCCTTCCGGATGGTCGACATATATGGAATTGCCATACCCACCAGGTTCAACTTTTAACCTGGATACGGTTCCATTTTGGATGGCAAAAATGGTATCTCCACTAACACTTTTAGAAGATTTAATGTCCAATCCACTATGAAAATGACCTGTTCTTAATTCAGCAAAACTTCCAGACAATCTAATGGAATGTTTGACAGGTGAATTATAGGTAGGGTAGCATTGACAAAATGTGACGATTGAAAAACATATGTTGAAATAAATTATGTATAAAGATTTGATTATTAATGTTTAATAAGGTGATTGAATAAATTTACAGCTTGTTCATTAGGAGAATGATCGAGCGATATATCAGTCCAGTTTTCAGTAGAAAGTATAGTTGAATTATAGTGATTCAAAATCATTTCTTGCACAAGTTTGTGCGTATATTCTTTGTGTTGATTTGATCTATTTAGGTTGTAGTAATTATTATTTTTAATCTCTCTAAAAAATATTTCAATATAACCATAAAAATTTGAAATTCCTGTCCTTTCAATACTCGATATTTCAGCAATAGACGGTTTAACTTTTGACTGTTTAATTGTGGCTAAATGCAGAGCGGTATTCAGCTGATTTTTAGCATTTTGGAGTTGTTCACCCGATACGGAATCAGTTTTGTGTAAAATGAATAAATCTGCTACTTCCATGATGCCTTTTTTTATCCCCTGAAGTTCATCTCCTGCATTCGGCAACAGTAAGAGTATAAGACAATCTACTACATCTCGGACTAGAAATTCAGATTGCCCTACGCCAACAGTCTCGATTAGAATTGTATCATAACCTGCTGATTCACATAGAATTATGGCCTCAAATGTCCTGTTTTGAATGCCTCCTGTTTTATTACTGTTTGGACTAGGTCTTATAAATGCAGAAGGATTACTGGATAGAAGATTCATTCTGGTTTTATCTCCAAGTATACTGCCATCGTGTATACTGCTACTCGGATCAGTTGCCAGCACAGCGACTTTTCCTCCTTTTTCTATGAGATAGCTGCCAAATTGATCGATAAATGTACTTTTTCCTACTCCTGGTGATCCAGTGATACCTATGCGCTTCGACGTATTGTTTTTACTCCAGCAAGCATTGACGATTTGAGTTGCTCTTCCTCTGTCTTCTATTCTTGTACTTTCAATGATTGTCAAACCCTTTGCTAATGCAAAGCGATTACCAAGCTTGATCCCGTGAATAATTTCTTCTAATGTCAAAGAATAATGAATTAATGATCCAAATATACTGTGATTTCTCTCTTAAGCTTTTATTAACTATCCTTAAAATGTAAGTATTTGGTGCATTAATTCTGTTAAAAACAAGGTGATTTTCTTAACACTTGCTAAAACGGCGTTATCGTTAATCGTTAACGTGCATGTGAGACTTCCAACAACTACATTTAGAAAGAAAAGGAATGAAGAAGTCTCTAATAGTAATAGCCACTTTAACAATGTTTTCTTGCCAAGAGTATAGAGAGGAATTAACTGAAATGGTAGGATTGTATTCTGCAAGTCTAGTTGGGAATAACGAGGTTTTTGATGCAGTTATTTCTATCGAAAGTGGAGACGATATAAGAATAGAAGCCCTGTTTGATGGCGAATACTGGGATACTGTATTAGCAGATGTTGATTGTATCGATTGCGAAATCAAAGATATAGATATATATGAACAGTATTTAGGAGAAGATGTCTTCATCTATGGTAAAGGATATTATTCTTACGGGACTATTCAGTTAGACTACACCATGTCCATATTTGGAGAGGAATATGAGTATAGTTTGGTGGGAACTAAATAAGAAAAAGGCCAGCATTGGTATTTATAATGTAAATTATTGACTTTCTCTCCTTTGCTGGCCCTCTTTTTGTCCTTTGTGTAGAAATCACAGTTTAATAAAGGGCTATTGGATATCTTATTGTGCAATATCGATGTAAAATTAAAGGCCAATTGGTCTATATTCTCACATAATCAGACAGCTTCATAGATACTTTGGCATTAAAAGCTAATTGTTATTCAAGAGTAAGAACCATTTTGACTCGAATACGTTATATTTGTAGATTAATTCTAAATAAACTAAACGCATTTAATGAGCGTAAGACAAATTTACTTAGACAATAATTCTACAACACCAGTTGATCCTCGCGTAGTAGACACGATGGTTCCATTCTTTTATGAGATACCTGGAAACGCTGCATCGCGAAGTCATCCATTTGGTTGGAAAGCTGAGGAGGCAGTAGATTATGGGCGTGAGCAAATTGCAAATTTGATTAATGCTGATCCACGTGAGATTATATTCACCTCAGGTGCAACCGAATCAGATAATCTTGCAATTAAGGGTGTTTTTGAGATGTATCGAAGAAAAGGAGATCACATTATCACCTTAGAAACAGAACATAAAGCTGTTTTAGATACATGCAAGAAAATTGAGAAGATGGGTGGATCTGTCACTTACTTAAAAGTGGAAAGAGATGGCATCATTGATTTGAATAAGCTAAGAGATGCTATAACTGACAAAACTATTCTTATTTCTGTCATGTGGGCCAATAATGAGACAGGCGTTATTCAGCCAATGAAAGAGATTGGAGATATATGTGCTGAGAAAGGAATACTCTTTATGAGTGATGCTACTCAAGCTGTCGGCAAAATTCCAGTTGACCCCAAAGAGGTAGGAATCCACTTGATGGCATTTACTTCTCATAAGATGTATGGCCCTAAAGGTGTTGGTGCTTTATTTGTGAATAGAAAGAATCCAAGAGTAAAAGTTACCGCTCAGTTGGATGGTGGGGGACATGAACGAGGTATGCGATCAGGTACATTAAATGTACCAGGAATCGTGGGTTTCGGAAAAGCAGCTGAAATTGCTAAAAAGGAAATGCAACAAGATAGTGAGCGCCTTTCTGTGCTAAGAGACAAACTACAGACCAACTTAATGAGTAGACTGGAGGAAGTATATATAAACGGATCCGTCGAACACAGAATGCCTCATGTCACTAATTTGTCATTCAAACATGTGGAAGGAGAAGGTCTGATGATGACATTTAATCAAAATATTGCAGTATCATCTGGATCAGCTTGTACTTCAGCTTCCTTAGAACCTTCTTATGTATTAATGGCACTAGGTTTGGGAGATGATCTGGCGCATTCTTCAATCCGATTTAGTTTGGGTAGATTTAATACTGAAGAAGATGTTGATTATGCTGTAGATGCCCTGGTAAAAGGAGTAACTCACATGAGAGACTTAAGTCCGATTTGGGAGATGTATAAAGAAGGAGTTGATTTAGAGGCCGTTGTATGGTCTGAACATTAATATAATTGATCAAACTAAAATTAAAATAAATGGCATATTCTGAAAAGGTCTTAGACCACTTCAAAAATCCTAAAAATGTAGGTACTCTTGACAAGAGTAAACAAAATGTTGGCACTGGACTTGTCGGAGCTCCTGAGTGTGGAGATGTAATGAGATTGCAAATTGAAGTCGATGAGGAAAATCACACGATCAAAGATGCAAAGTTTAAGACTTTTGGATGTGGATCGGCAATAGCATCTTCTTCTTTAGCTACAGAGTGGCTTAAAGGGAAAAGTATTGATGAAGCTTTGGCTATTGATAATATGGATATTGTAGAAGAACTTGCTCTTCCACCAGTTAAAATTCATTGCTCTGTTTTGGCAGAGGATGCAATAAAAGGTGCAATTTCTGATTATAAAAAGAAAAATAATATTCCAGAAGAAACAGAAGTCGCTCAGTCGCATTAATATGGTTTTTGTAGCAGATAGTGCCAAAGAAAAAATTGAAGAATTATGGGAGAGAGAAAGCCTTTCTCCCAATCACTTTATAAGAGTATCCGTCACGAGCGGAGGGTGTTCAGGATTAAGTTATACGCTTGATTTTGACAATGAGGAGAAGGAGAACGATCAGATTTTTGAAGATAATGGAGTTAAGGTTGTCACAGACCTTAGGAGTTTCCTTTATCTATGTAACACAACTTTAGAATTTAGCGGAGGATTGAATGGAACAGGATTTTCATTCAACAATCCAAATGCTAGCCGTACCTGCGGTTGCGGGGAGAGCTTTTCAGTTTAGAATATCAAGCAAATTATAAATTGGAATCCAATTGTAAATTGTTTTCGATTTTTTGAAAAAGCATTCATACGAATGCTAGATAATTTTTTACATTCACGATATAAAACCCGCTCTGGGTACACCTGTAATACTAAACTAGAGATAATATGGGAAGCAAAATTCCTAATTTCCAAGGAGAAATGTGGCAAGAAATATCATTCAAGGGAACAACTAAAGGCAAAAGATATTTTATTTCAAATCTAGGTCGAACGAAATCTGTGGATAAAATTAATGGTCAGGAGAGTCTGATGAAAGCCACGATGTTGAAAACTGGATTTCCAAAAATCACCTACCGCTTAAATGAAGGTTGTGAGTCAGTTTACCCTCATAAAATTGTTGCTGAATATTTTATTCCCAAACCAACTCATGAGCACAACCACGTCATCCATGTGGATATGAATAGAAGCAATAATAAAACTTCAAATCTCAAATGGGTAACTAATGATGAAAGGAAACTACACAATAAGAAAAGAGCCCAGGTATTTGGATACGATAAAAAGGAACACATAAGAGGTGTTGGCAACTATAAGCTTACAGAGGCCAAAGTTGCCATTATTAAAAAGCAATTGGAAACTGGCAAAACTAGAAGAACTATGATTGCGAAAAGATTTGGCATCACACTCACGCAAATAAAGAGAATTGAAAAAGGAGAGAATTGGTCTAATGTGAAACCAGCGAAATAGTAATTTGGTCTATTGTAAGCCTACAATCTTACCTATTTAGCCTATTTACGTATGTAACTAATCAAAATATTAGCCGAATTGTTGGGCTGAACACTCAACCTTATTTAACATCCAATCAAAAGATTAAAAAGAACGCATTGCTATAATTCATCGTTTTATGGAATATACTTCAATTGCGCAATCAGACATTTTGATTGTTTCAGAGCATATTGGGTACTGTTTTGATGATCTTATTTCTTATATTGATTTCAAATGATTGTCGATAAGTGCCTGATTTTCTTGTGCTTATAACATAATTTGGAGATTATATGTGTAGGAGTAACAATATCAGGAAATTGTATCTGAGCATTTTTTATAATGCTTGTAAGTTCCTCATTTTGCTATGTTTTTTTACAAATCTAAGCGGTCAAAGCACGATACAAATAGATGCTCCTAATAATCTAGATCTCAATTGTTCGAATCTAAATTTCGCTATTATATCCAGTTGGTTGGATGGTTTTACAGTGACATCTGATTGTCCGGGTAGAGTGAGTGTTGTCACGAATTATGATGGATCTCTTCCCGATGTTTGTGGGGATCCCAAATTTGTCACATGGATAGCAACTGATGAATGTGGAGGAATTGATTCTTCTGGTTCTGTGATAACGATTAACACTGATTTGACACAATTTGGATTTACAGTTTGTCCTCAGCAAGTGTCTATTTTTACTAATGATGATTGTGATCAAGAAATAGTCATACCTACACCTTATGCAAGAAATTGCTTTGGGGAAATGGAGGTTAGTCAGCTTATGAACAGCAATAATGATTTATTCGAATCTGGTGATCCGTTTCCTATAGGTGATACTGAAATGCTATTTGTAGCTACGGATGATTGTGGTAATATTGATACTTGCAGATTCGACGTTATCAATATTCCATCTGACGACCTTATAAATCTATATTGCCCTTCTGATGAAAACATCCTAATTTGCTCAAATATTGATGGCTGTGGATGGGATTCTTCAAATGAAGATTTTATTAGACCGGGCACCTCATTCCTAAATTGTAGTGATGTTGCAGAAGTCAGCTACAGAGTAATTTTACCGACTGGTCAGACGATATTGTCAACTGCTTTAGATGATGATGATGGAGATGCTACTGGTTTTACTTTTCCATTAGGTGACTCCCAATTGTGCTACACGATTGATAATCCTTCTGGTTCTTCTACATGTTGTTTTAATATAATCGTAGAAGATTGCACGCCTCCTTCATTAATTTGTCCTAGTAATGCAAATTTCTCCTGCGACCAAGCTTTAAATGCTGATTTTGTCAACGAATGGCTAGCATTGGCCTTAACAGAGGATAACTGTGATGCCTCGCCATTTGTCCGAGCTGTAGTATTGGATACACTTGGCACTTGTGGGATTGACAATAGAGTTGAGTTGTTAGTTATTGCTGCGGATGAAGCAGGTAATGAAACTGCATGCATCGGTACCATCAATATAACTGATGATGTACCTCCTGAGATCAATGTGACAAGATTGCCAGATCAAGTAGTCGAGTGTAAAGGTGCAGTTCGCAATCAAGAGATTTTTATTCAATGGCTTTCTGAAGATGGTGGATTCGATGAATCAAATATCATTGATAATTGTGAATCTGGTATCAGTTGGACTTTTGATCCCTCAACCACAACTTTTCAAACATTAGGTGGTACATGTTCACCAAATGTTGGCTTTTACGATGTTGCGTTTACTGCATTTGATGACTGTGGAAATGAAAGTGAACCTGCAAGAGCAAGATTAGTATTTGAAGACACGACACCGCCAGAAGTTACAATCCCTGATAGTTTGACCCTAGAATGTGATTTACAAGATGTGGAAGGTGCTTTAGAAGACTTACTGGCAGATGTCATTGTTATTGACAGCTGTAGTACTTTTTCAGCAAGCACTTCTTTTGATTTGACTTTAATCGAATGCGAAATTGGAAATAATGAGCTAGAAGTTTTTATTACTGCTTCAGATGCATGTGATAATGAGTCTATTACAATGACAACCGTGAATTTACTACAAGTTGCGCGTTCAAGAGTGATGTCACCTCCTGACCTTACATTACGGTGTGGTTTAGAAATTGATTCATTAATTGAATTTTGGCTTGAGGATTTTACAGTCGATGCCCAGTGTGACAGTTTTACTGTTATCAACAATTTTGATCCTGAAAGGATGAGTTTATGCGGCTCTGTACAAGAAGTAATTTGGCTGTTAAGAGATACTTGCGGCACTGCAAGTACTTCTATATCACTGTTAACTATTGTGGATGATGATTTAGCTCCTGTATTCCTTAATTGCGGAAATGATGTCTTTTTGGATGTTGAGAATCCAGATTGTACCACGACATTCCTATTCGATTTTCCAAGAGCAGAAGATTGCAATGGTGATGTAACCATTACACAAGATTTCTTACCTGGAGGTGAAATATTAACGAGTGGTTCAGATTTTCCAATTGGCGTAACCGAATTAAGGTTTTTCGCTACCGATATATGTGATAATCAAACGGAATGTTCCTTTTCTGTGACAGTTAGAAATAATCAAGCCTGTTCATTTGGGAATTTATCTATTTCTGGTTCCGTATTAAATCCAAATGATGATCCTATTAGTGGGGTATTACTAACACTTGGTGCTACTTTGCCCGAATTTCCTTTATTGGTGGTGACTGATCAATTTGGCAATTATGAATTTGATGGATTGGCTCCTCAAACTGACTATACACTTGTTCCGGAATTTGATGATTCCGTCACGAATGGTTTGTCTACAGCAGATCTTGTAGGGATCAGAAATCATATTGTAGGAAGTCGATTGCTTGATACTCCCATACAAGTTTTAGCTGGAGATGCTAACAATGATGGTAGATTAAGTGCTGTTGATCTCGTATTGCTGCAGAATATAATTATTGGTTTTATCGATGCATTTCCTACAAATGATTCCTGGCGATTTATAGATTCGGAGGTACTTGACAATACGACTTTACTTCCCTGGCCACCACTTAATGAATTTCTATTTTCAAATTTAACAAGCCCCGTAACCCGCGATATCATCGGATATAAAATAGGCGATGTTAATAATTCTGCGAATGTCAACAGTTTAAACAATCCTGAGACCAGATCTTCTGTGCAATTAATTTATTCAGATCAAGAGGTAAGAAAAGGGGAGGTCATACGAGTCCCAATATATACTAAGTCGAATGAGTTCTTTCGCGGTTTTCAAATGAGTCTTAAAATATCCCATTTACATTTTCTTGATGTAAAGTCGAATTATTTTAATATCTCTGATAATAATGTCTACTTGACAAATGACTTTTTACATATAAACGCTTACGAGACAAAAAGTCATGAAAACAACTTGATGATTCTCGAACTTGAAGTCATGAAGGACGGTAAATTAAGCGATTATATTCAGTTGTCTGATGTGCAATTTAATCCTGAAATTTATTATAGCCATCCTATTATCGAATCTACTATCACTCTTGAAGGTCAAGACGTTAAACATTCAGATCCAGTTCTTGACCTTTATCCAAATCCTATCAGTGACAGGTTGAGTTTTGAAATGTCAATACCAGTTCATGAACAATTGGTAGTAAACATTTATAATACGGCAGGGGAGAAGCTAGTTAATAAATCAATTATTGGAAATGGTAGTATGCAACAGTATCAAATACACTACCCATTTAAACCCGGTATGTATATCCTGAGTTATATTTACAAAGAACAAGTACGCAATACTAAGTTCGTTGTACTTTAGAGAAAGTCTCATCATAATCTGAAATTATATTCGGCCAGAAATACTGCTGTACCCAACTGTTATCAAAGGCCAATTCTTCACTTAGAAGGAGGATTTTTAATTTATCGTATAAGTCATCGTCGCCATTATATAGGTGCTTGCTAGAAGAATCGGCAGGTATATGTTCAGGATATACAAGTCGATTAGGCAACAAAGGAAAGACACCGTGAGCTATAGCTTCTATTATGCTTATTCCAAAAAAGTCTTGAATTGATGTTACTGGCAGTATGTCCGATTGAAAAAGTAAGTCTTTATATTTTTCGACAGAAGGAGCATACCCAAAGTGAATTATATTCCCATCTAAGCTTTGCAATATTGTATCAAATATTTTCGGATGCTTTGCATTAGTTTCGCCTGCTACAATAAGCTTGAATGGAATATTTTCGTTTTTAAGTTTGATTAGAGTTTTAAAAAATACTTCTGGATTTTTATCATATTCCCATCGATGATTCCAGAGGATTGTCTTTGTCATTTTTACCCTTAATTCTCGTTTACTTACTTCATTTATATCAAGCCCAACATAAAGTACTGAAGACTTATTTGCAATTGATTTGACAGTATCCAGGTTTTTATGATCCGGGAATTGTTTTAAAAAGGAAGGGAGTGATGTAATGTATTCTTCTTTGTGAAAAGTTGAATTAAAAAATATAGCATCAGCTATTAGTGCTGAAGTATAATTGATGAAGCCATAATGATTGTTTCGTTTTAGTGCAATATCCTCATCATCTTTTGACCACGGATATGTCAGTTGATTTTCATGAAAATAGACAGCAATTGGAGTATTTGGGTACTTATTACAAATAATTGCCTTAAATAAGGAGGCATCAAGCATATCGGTTAACAAAAATAAATCAGGTTCGATATCTGCTCGAAGTATTTGTTGCCCAAGAGTGATAGCTGCGCCATGCATCCTCCACTTCCAATGACGTCCTTGTAAGGAAAAAATGATGAATTTATGTGAGCTAAATTTTGCAAGGTTTTCCGCCCATTGTTGGTGCGAACCGCTCATGAAGGCTTCTACAAGTATGACTGTTTTTTTATTCAGTTCTAAAATATTTTTGAATCAAGTAATGGATCACTAAAAGAAATGACAACTCACACAAACTTCTTTTCGAGCAATATAATTGATCTGTTTTTTACAAAGTAAAAATAGAATCTGCACAGATATAATTATATATTTTTAAATGAAAGAATCTTATGGTAAAAGAAGTAGCGATTCTTCAAGTTAAAATAGGGCAGGAAGAAAATTTCGAAAATGACTTTGTAACTGCAAGTCAATATATTTCAAGAATTCAAGGATATCTTGGCCATTCTCTTCACAAATGCATGGAAGTGAAGAGTAAGTATCTCTTACTTGTTGATTGGGAGCGTTTAGATGATCATGAAATTGGCTTCAGAGAATCAAAAGAGTACCTAAAGTGGAAACAACTATTGCATAAATATTATGAGCCATTTCCAGTGGTCGAACATTATATTGCTTGTTATGAAAACGTAAAGGACTAGCTTGATGAAATATTTATCTGCGTTTCTTTCCCAGTTATTGATTCAAGATGTGATTTTTAAATCAATTAACACTAATTTCATTTTGTCATGTTGAAAAACAATACAAGCCATTTTTCATACTATAAATGATTCATGTGAGTAAGTTATCTTTTTGTCTTTTTATCTTCTTTGCCTTTGTGTTATTTATAGGATTGTCCTGTTTTTCATCAAAGTCTACACAGCTGATTGATACAGCTTGGACCGAAGATTGGGAATCATTATATAACGGTCATAACTTTTTTGGTTGGGACATTAAATTCAAAGGAGAGCCATTGAATGTCAATTACAAAGACACCTTCTTACCCTTAGAGAATTCTATCAGAATTCAATATGGTGATTACAAATCCTTTGATGAGAAGTATGCGCATATGTATTACTTCAAGCCTTTTTCGCATTTTAAATTACGGTTTGAATATAAATTTTTTGGTAATCAGGTAGAGGGTGGTGCTGTTTGGAATGTAAGAAATAGTGGGATCATGTTTCATTCGCAATCGGCAATAAGCAATGGTTTTGATCAGCACTTTCCAGTCTCCATAGAAATGCAATTATTAGGTGGGTTGAGCAATGGAGATGAAAGACCTACTGGTAATATGTGTTCTCCAGGAACAAATGTCGAATTTAATGGACAATTGGATGAAACGCATTGTATATCGTCAAGCTCTGAAACATATGATGGAGATAGATGGGTGTCAGCTGAATTGATCGTATATGGAGATTCAATAATTCACCATATAATAGAAGGTGACACTGTATTAACTTATTCTAAACCACAACTTGATGATCACTTTGTGACACAACAGAAAGATGATTGGTCTGACTTTGGTGTTTATTCTGATTCTTGGAAAAAAAGTAATGGTCAATTACTAAGCTCAGGATATATTGCATTGCAGGCAGAAAGTCATCCCATTGAATTTAAAGGATTGCGATTGTTGAATTTAAAGGGATGCATGGATCCTCAGGCAACTAATTATAAGACCTACTTTGTTGAAGCTGATAATTCATTATGTGTTTATCTAGATAAATAAATCAGTTTTAGGACTGTTGATCTGAAAGTCGTTTAATAAAAAAAGGGAACCCAAATCTTGGATTCCCTTCTGTATAAGAAAATTATCGAATCTAATTTACAACCCTTAGTTCTACTCTTCTATTCAGTCTTCTGCCTTCAGCAGTATTGTTATCTGCCATTGGAGAAGTTTCACCAAATCCAACTGAAGATAATCTACTTCTATTGACACCCTTATTAACTAGGTAATCAACTACAGCTGCAGCTCTTCTTTCAGATAGACTTTGATTTGAATCTGCATTTCCAACAGAATCAGTATGACCTGAAATCCGAACATTATATGAAGGATTTGCTTTCATTATATCCACAACTTCATTTAAAACAGAAATTGAAGATTGCTTTAATCTATTTGAACTTGTCTCAAAGCGAACATCATTCATCGCACGTGAGAAAACCTCAAGTACTTTGGTGTCTACCTTTGGACATCCTCTTTCATCGATGTTTCCACCTTTGTTTGGACATTTATCATCTTTATCAGCAATCCCGTCTTTATCTGTGTCAGGACAACCTCTAAGTGTGCCAGCAACTGTAGGACATGCATCATCTTTATCTGCTACATTATCACCATCACTATCCGGACATCCACCTAAAGACGCACTTCCTACTACTTCAGGGCAATTGTCATTAACATCTGCAACTCCATCTCCATCACTATCTGGATTAGGACAACCTTTATTGTTTCTCAATCCTTTTTCATTCGGGCAATCATCATCTCTGTCGCGCACACCATCACCATCACTATCAGGACAGCCACTCATGTTTCTAGCACCTTTTGTATTAGGACAGTCATCATTGCTATCTCTAATGCCATCGCCATCGCTATCCGGGCAACCTCCCAAATTGGTCAAGCCAGCAATATTAGGGCAATTGTCATCTTTGTCAAGTACCCCATCTCCGTCGCTATCAGGACAACCTCCGTTAGCTGATGTTCCAGCCTGATTAGGACAGTTGTCAGCACTATCTACGATGCCATCAGAATCGGAATCAGGACAGCCATCAAATAATTTTATACCTGGTACACTTGGACAAGCATCTTTTTTATCACTAATACCATCACCATCTGCATCAGGTACTTTACCTATTGGAAATCCAACAACAACTCCTAAGGTTCCTCCAAAATCATTTGCGTCTGGATCACCTGCATTAGAAATGCCATCCAATAAGTCGTAAGTCGTTGGTCGCAAACTATATTCGAGGCCAAAACTCATTAGATTATCTGGGATAGGATGAAAATTCAAACCTACACCAATTGGAAAAGTGATAGCGCTATTGGCATCACTTAATGCTTGATCCATATTAACAGCCAGTCTGTTATCAGGATTAAGGCCACCTTGAAAATTAGCGTTAGCATTGGTTCTTAAAATTCCGAGACCCCCGAATATATACGGTGAAAATGCTTTTTGTCTGCCGAGAATATGGTACTCTACTTGAGCAGAAAATTCGAACGCATCCGTTGTAAATGCAAACCCTCTATTCGCGACAGTCTCATTGCTTATGTCATTGCCTGAGTATTCAGCTATGAGTGCATTGAGTCTGACACTAATCGGATCTCCGAAATATTTACGTAAAAATAACCCTCCGAATGCATCTTGGTCGTTGCCGATAAATGCGAGTTCTTCATTTGTTACGTCTCCAAAATATTGGGTAAACCCGCCTTGGGCGCCGACTTCCCATGTTTGAGCATAAGAAAATAATCCTGTTATTATAAAACAGAACATGAGTGTATACTTCTTCATTGTTGTATGTGTTAGTAGATTAATTTGCAGGGTGTATCAGCAGTAATAGAGGGGTTGTTCAATAAGAGTGCAATTTAGTAATAATCTCACTATAAATCAACTCGAATCGACCCATCATATTCCTCCAAACGTTTATCTATGATGCTAATTCTTGACTCTAGGCTTTCAATAGCTGCATTTTCAGTTGCAAGATGATTGTCCAATTCGCTAAAATTTGAATCAATTCGATCTTTGATGTTTCGAATATATTCTTTCAGTTTTTCGCTTACATCTCCTTTGAGCAAGGTCCTGCCTCTTTCTATTTCTTGTTCGAATCCCTTCATTATTTTTCGCTTCTTCAGGCCGACTCCAACACCTGCAATCAGTAGTCCAACAGTAGTGACAAGCCCACCAGTAACATCGAATACTGCACCATTAGTCACAGATGCGAGTATAACTCCGACAATGGCAAGTCCTCCTCCGGCAGCAAGATTAGGTGTGATGTTTTCTGAATCTGTTGCCAGAGAATCATCATAAAAATTCTCAGATGTTTTCAAAAATTTAGTGAAAGCATCTTGCAAATCTTTAAGTACATTGGAACGTCTCTCCGCAATTTCACTAAAAATCTCATTGTCTCGTTCTAAGATGGTCTCTGAATTTCTGATTTTAAGATCAACAATGTTTCCCATCTGCTGTATGCTCTCGGCGATGTCTACAACACCTGCATTCAGTTTCTCCTTTAGCTCAAGATTAAGTTCTCGTTCTAAGTCTTTAGCTAAATCGGCAAGCCAGATTTTAGGACTCGATTTTTTGTCCATGATCGATTTGAATGATCGCCTTATCATGGGGACAAAACCTAGTCCAGTCTTCATTTCATTGTATTTACTGCTCGTAATCCTATCATATGTGTGAATTAGATTTTCAATCAGTATATCGACTTGTTTTTCTGACTTCTTTTTTTGATTTTCTAAGGTATCCTTGATGTCATTTCTAAATCTTTCATCAGCTTCATGTTGCTCCTTACGTGTGATGAGACCTCTGAATATTTTATCGTTAATAGTAAGTGCAGTAGAAATGTTATTTTTTAATTTAAGCTTATCTGCCTGACCACTTGTTATTTTTTCTTCTATAAATGCCCTTAATGGCAAGAAACCGCTGTTGCCAAGATCCCCAGCTTGTTCCATTTTTGCTGATACTGCATAGACATTCGGTTTTAAAATTCCCTTTTGTTTTGCGTAATCCCTGACACCATCAATATTTGTAACAAGATCTTCTGGCTCCATTAGATCTTTTTGCTGTAGGATAAAAATGATTTTCTTCCTCCACTCATCTTGAATGTAATCGAAAAAATCCCAGGCTGATTGCCGATATGGGTTCTTTGATTCAAACACAAATACAATCAGATCAGATGCAGGTATAAATCGCTCTGTGATCTCTTGATGATGGTCCACAATTGTGTTTGTACCTGGTGTATCTACAATTGCGATTTCTTTTAAAATATCAAAGGGTTGAAATATTTTTTTCAGATAAGGATTGACCTCCTCCACACGTTGCTCCTCACCATAGGTTATTTGCTGGATGGTGTCAGTCATCGGATGGGCCGCAACCTTGCAAATTTCTTCCTTGGACTTGAGTAGTGCATTGATAAAACTACTTTTGCCTGCCTTTACTTCACCTACAATAACAAACATGTAGGGCTCTTTAATTCTTTGCTTGAGATCACCTACAGTATCTGCGAGAGATTGATGTTTGATCTCTGTGGTTATGCCATGAAGATCACTGATAATGGTCTCCACATCAGATTTTATTGTTTCTATTTTGGTATTCTTTCGAAATAGCATCTATCTAGTTTACAGTTCTTATGACGGCACCTTGGAAATTGGTCATCTAATTGAAAATAAAATTTAGAAATATAATACAGATTCTTTGCCACAGCAAAAGAGTAAATCAAGAATGCTCAGACCAGCAACAAAGCCACTTTTTTCCTCAAAAACCTGTGAATAAGTAGTGTTTTTGACTTGGTGACCAGGAAGCCAATAATGTCTGTAATCCTCTATATCTGTCACAGCATAACTAATATGGTACTCAGAGGTTTCCAAAATAATTGTTTCCAGATCAAGGAACCTACATACCCAATGAAGTAGGGCGTTATTTAGTTCATATAAATATTGATGTTGCTGGACGAGAATGGAGTTAAGATCCTCAATAATGTATTCAAAATATGGACTTCTACTATAATTACTTTGACACAATTGAATGAACTGCCTGACCCAATTTTCTGCATATGAAATTTCAACCTCAGTAACAGGTTGTTGTTGGTGTTTACCTTTCTGTAATGGGACTGTAAAACTAATTTTGCCATTTGGACCTGCTAGCTGACATTTGTTTCTGAATGATCTTTTTTGATATGTTTCCTGCGATTCTATAAACAGTTCATTGCATTCTTTTATCATGGAAAATGCAGGTATTGGACCCAAAAATTGCGATTCAAGTACAGCCTTCATATGACGTATGTTGTTCTTGTTCTCAGATCTGGTTTATGCTGTATACGTAGGCAAAAAAACATAGGGCAAATGTACGGTTACTTGCTTATACCGACGTTACTCAAGTTTGGGAATCCAAACTTATAATAAGTACGGTTTATATTGACTAAAGTAATTTTAAAAACCCCAAACCAGCTTACGTTAAGTATAGCAAAACGATTCACTACCTTTGTCACATATGCCTTTATTTGACTTTAGTGATTGTCCAGATCAGTTATTGGATGAACCCGTAAGTACTGACTTAGGTATAGTTGTATGCATTCCATGTTATAATGAACCCTATGTGGAAGGTGCATTATTAGCTTTGATCTCTTGTGAACAACCCACTTGTTCTGTCGAAGTCATTGTACTAATAAATGAATCTGAAGAGGACAAGCCAGATACCATTAGGCAAAATGAATTGAGTTACCAACATGCTTTTCAATTAGAATCACCTGGCTGGGTATCAATATTCCCGATCTATATAAAAAACATTCCTACAAAATCAGCGGGTGTTGGTATTGCAAGAAAGATGGCGTTGGACGAAGGTGCAAAGCGATTGAAAAACTCAACAAATACAATTCATATACTGGCATGTTTTGATGCTGACTCTACTTGCAGCATCAATTATTTGCGTGGACTGGAACAACATTTTCTACAGTCAAAAAATGAAGCTGTCAGTATTCACTACGAGCATGAAGCCGCTTCATTAACAGGTGCTGCCGAGCAACGAGCAATTTATTTGTACGAGCTGCATCTTCGTTTTTTCGTTCAAATGCAGGCATTTTCAAATTTACCTTTTGCATACCATACAGTCGGCAGTAGTATGGCATGTACGGTTGAAGGTTATCAAAGAATAGGAGGGATGAATCAGCGTAAAGCTGGAGAGGACTTTTATTTTTTACAAAAATTTATCAAGAATAATTCCTGCGACCGTTTGCATTCCATTACCGTGTTTCCATCCGCAAGGTCCTCTGATCGTGTTCCTTTTGGGACGGGTAGAGCAATTTTGAAAATGAGTGAAGAAGGTGTTGCATTAAATAGTTATAACTTTCAGTCATTTCTAGATTTAAAGGAAATGGTCATTGACCTTGATACTTGGTATGAATGTGAGGATATAAAGCTAAAAATATCAAGTCTGCCAACGTCGGTAAAGCGCTTTTTAACGGAATCTAAGTTTGATGATAAAATCATGAAACTCAAACAAAACACTTCAAGCAAAACGACCTTTCTAAAAGCATTTTTTCAATTATTTGACGCCTTCCAATTAATGAAGTATTTACATTTTGCGAGAGACAACTACTATCCTGATAAAGATATACTTGTTGTAGCAGCAGAGGCCTTAAACTTATATGGTATTCCTCCTGTTCCAGACGAGGAATTATTAAGGTTGTATAGAAAACTGAACTTAAGTTTATCAATTTAGTGGCTTATACCGATATATTCAATTGTAGAAAATTAGACTGGTAAGCTATCCATGCAATGTGCTTCAAGGGAAATATAAACCAAACCATTTTTTATCGGTATAGAATAGATTATTTGGTTATGTTGTATAGAGGTTTTAAATTAGACTAAACAGATAAGACCATGGCACAATCTAAAAGAAAACGGAAAGCAGAACTGAGAGAGAAAAAGCAGGAAAAAGCGTTTTTTACCTGGACTGCTATTATTACCATCATCTGCGTTGTTCTTGCATTCGCATATTTTCTGAATAACTAATACCCAAAAGAATCAAGCTAAATTTAGATATAGCTGTTCCGAGTAGCCAGGAATGGATTGATGCTGTCTTGGCTGATTTTGATTCCTTTTTACAGGATCATGCAGATTGTGAAAGAAAGGCTTCTTCTATGGCAATGAGTCTTGTTGCCAAATACCCCGATAGATTAGAAATCATTCCTGAATTAATTGAAACTGGTGTCGAAGAATTGGAACATTTCCAAATGGTTTATAAAATAATGGAAGCTAGGGGAGTTAAACTCAGACATAAGATACCAGAAGACCTTTATGTCAAGCAACTTGTTAAAAAATGTCACGACGGCAGACTAGAGCGATTTTTAGATCGACTATTGATTGCAAGTGTTGTGGAGACGCGAGGTGCCGAACGATTTCGATTGGTCGCAGAAAATTTGGAAGACCCCGACATGCAAAAATTCTATAAGATGCTCTGGGTGTCAGAAGCAAAGCATGGGCACATTTTTGTTAAAATGGCGCTTCATTATTTTCCAGAAGACCAGGTGTATGACCGGCTAGCTTGGTGGGTAGAACAGGAGGGGGAGGTTATCAATTCGCTTGAAATAAAAGCAGCTTTACATTAGACCTTTTGCATATAAAACAAGCCCTGCCACACAGATGTAGTACAGCAGGGCTTTCTTATTTTTTCAATACTATTATTGATCAAAATTTTGAATTTGCAATTCCCCTGGAATATCCAATACAGCTCCCACCTCTACATCTAATGTCTTACCCATTCCTCGATATGATGGATCTACGGTTATACTATACGGATTGTCAATGTCCACATCTGTACAGAAGCTTGGAACTTGGTTTTTGTCCCAGTTGTAAGGAAAAAACCAACCTCTCGATGCGTCTATAGGATCATAATTGATCCTACGGTCTGCCACTGGTACACTCTCACAGCCGAATAATACTTGGTTTTCAAGGTCTTGCCTGATCACTTTTGTCAAACAACCGTTGCTTACCTGCATATAGACTACGTCTACGATCTCCGAAGGAACCCACTCATTTATGGTTCCTTGGACTGTTCCCGCACCATTCACCAGACTACTTTGGATAAAGTAAGTACTGCTTTTAGTCAAGCCCATACCCTTACCGAGTAATACTCCCTGAGAACGGATCCCTAGAGAATAATGTCCTTCTAATGGACCAGCATATAAGCCATTATGAGTCCATAGTGTTACAGCGGTTCTGAAACTTTGATGTCTGTCTTCAACCACACCATTATTTATAATGGTAGAAGAACCAAATGAGCCATTGATGCCAATGTAGTTCTGAAATAAAAAGCCATTATTCGTCACCACAGTATTAGCATTCAATTCTATTTTGTCGAATATTCTCAATTCAAAACAGTCATTAATCGTAAGTAGTCCATCAATAGATAAAGCTGCAATTCCAGAACCATTGATTTCGAAATTACCATTAATCAAGTTTAATTTTGTGTTGGAACCATCGTTTACAATACCATAATCTGATGAATTGATAATAGATCCTGTACCACTAAAATCCATGTCTCCAAGATTCTCTATGCCTATATCCGCATCACTAATATTTACATTACCATCAGACACAATAAACCTACCGTCGGGTGTATTTAAAATCCCGGAGTCTGTAACATTAGTGACAGTGAATTTTCCAAAATCACCGTCAATTTCGCCCTGATTGTATATCCCTTCAGATTGGTTTCCAAATATATCCTCAACAGTTATAGCGCCATTGTTTGTAAAACTTCCGAAATTATACATCCCATGTGAACCACTGGCTGATCTATTTTGATGTATTGATATAGTTCCGTCATTCGTGAATAATCCATTTACCTCATTTCGTAAGCCCTCATCATCAAAGAAGTCAATATCAATCAGTCCTTCATCTTCATTTATGAAAATAGAAGTATTATAAAGTGCATGAGAATCATCAATATTCTGTATACTAATAGTTCCAGAATTGAAAAATACGTTTCGACTATCTATGCCTTTTGCATTAGTGCCATCTACATTATCTATGGTAATAAGGCCATCGTTATCAAAGGTATGTAAGGCTTCAATCGCATCATTGCCTATGATATCCTGAATATTAATTTTACCAGAGGGCAAATTATTAAATCGCCCATCAGTGTGGACCCAAATACCCCTTGACTGAATATTCGAAATATTGAGCGTGCCATGATTTGTAAAAATAGCATTTAAGCGTATTGCAGTACTTACACCAGACGCATCTTGAATATCAGTGACATCGATTCGTCCAAAATTTTCAAAGGTATACCTGTTGTCGATGCCTTCACTTTGCGAATCACTAATATCATTAATAGTGATAAGTCCCGTGGCCTCATTTCTGAAAATGCCATTGATGCCATTAAATATACCGTCACTTCCAGATAGAACCAGGTTGTCAATTGTCACAACCCCGTTGTTACTGAAGACGCTTCCTGCACCCTCATTATGGATGCCATCAGCACCACAATTCAAAATATTTAATTGGCTATTAGAAGAGATTAAATTGAAACTACCTCTGTTACGAACAGCTGAAAGACTTGTCAATGAACTTGTAACACCTTCTATATTCAACTCGTCTTTTGTATGAATTGCCAGTAGACCACCTTGCTCTACGATTACACCCCGATCATTTGCGGGACCTACATTTAACACAGAGACAGTTAAACTATTTGTCCCGATGTGAAGTTCAGCATCCGAGTGTACTTGAACTGTTCTGGCATCAGCGGTAACCCCATTTGGTATTGTCACTATACCATTAAAAAGTTGGACATCATCTGCAGATGTCGGGATGCATCCACAGGGGATTCCATTGGAAAACCGCCATTTTGAATTATCGTTCCAATTGCCATTACCCACACCAAACCATCTGAGGTCTGCTGCCTGGATACAACTAAAGGTTGCCAATAGTGAAAAACACATTAGCATTTTGATGTAATACTTTGTTTTCATGTTTAATTTGTTTGTGGTTTTTTGAAAAAAAATTTCGGTAATTGGGATAGTTATTCAGAGAAAAGGATAATGAGAGATGTACTAATTTTCTTAATTCTATATCGAAGCATTGATTGATGTACCACAACAAAAAGCTATTGGAATTAAGCCTGTTGAATTGCTGGCGCTTCTCTTCTTGAATAGTTTTTTATTGTTTGAAATGCCATTGTTGTTGATGATATAATGTACACCAGAGATGTGCTGGCATCTGTAGTCACGGAAGATCAATTCTAGCACTTGAAATTCTTTTGTAGAAGTGTTATTGGATGTTGTTTGCATGATACTGACGTTAAGATTGTGCAAATATCATGGTATACATAGAACTATATCCTACCCGCTAGGGTAGGTCGATCATTTGTTTTGAATACCTTTTAACGAAACCTGAAGAATAACAATCAAACCATCTCAGCCAGAGGCTGATCACCCTTTGAGTGAAAACCATCAAACCAACAACCCATCAACCCATCAACCCATCAACCCATCAAAGTCATCAATGCCATCATTGCCATCAAATTCTTCCCTAGTCCTAACAAGTGTAATGGAAGAATAGATCCTTCCTCAAATTCGTAATTGAATCATTAAACATTCAACTCTAAACACTCAACATTGTCACGCTCTGCATGACCTTAATGCTAGCAATAAAATTATGGAATTGGCAAACCAGAATTATCTTAATACACCAGATGAAATTCATTACTCAAAACTCAACACTGTCAAGCTTCGCTTGACTCACCTCCTCCTCTGATAAAACTCCGTCACCCTTTCATCAACCATGATATCCGTCGGCTTAATCGGACGTTTGAGGATAACGCCATCAAGGGTCCTACATCTACTTAGCGCAACATAAGTTTGGCCATACTCAAAAGCTCCGGTACCGATGTCTATGATTGCACGATCGAAGGTCTGACCTTGAGATTTATGGACTGTAATTGCCCATGCAAGTTTTAAAGGGTATTGTTCGAAAGAGCCAATGGTTTCAGAAATGACCTTATTGTTTTTCTCATCTAAGGCGTATTTAGTCATTTCCCATTCTAGGCGAACTACATTGATGTATTGAATTTCTTCATCTTTGGTTTGGATAGCAACTTTGATACTGTCTTGATCTAGGTGTACAATCTTTCCAATTGTGCCATTAACAAATTGTTTGTCGGGATCATTTTTGATAAAGATTACTTGTGAACCAGTTTTAAATTCCAATATGGAAGATGTCGGATAAATCTTTGGATTGAAAACACCTGTTGTCTTTGCTTCATAGTAGAATGACGGTAAATCAATTTCTGACAAGCGTTTAGTATTGATAGCATTGACGATGTTGTTTCTCGTTGTAATGGTAATGTAAAAATCTTGATCGGCGGATTCTGGTAAATGGCGTCGATTTAAATCTTCCATATCATCGTAATCAAACTGCCTCATTCGAATATTATCCAACAATCGGATAAAGTGTTTTTCTTCTTGTCTGAATACCTTGTGTAATTCTATAATGTCGAATGAATCTCTATCTTCCAAAACATGAGAAGAAAAGAAGTACGGGCTTTCATATCTGCTGGTTATGATCTCGCGCTCTACAGGGTTGGCAATGATAGGTGGCAATTGATATAAATCTCCAAAAAATATCATTTGGACGCCTCCGAAAGGCTTGGAAATCTCTCGGTTGACTTGCAAAAAATGATCAATCAAGTCCAACATATCTGCTCTTACCATCGATATCTCGTCTATTATGATGGTGTCGACCTTTTTATATAATCGATGATTTTTGCGTTTGGTGATGTCCGATTTATCCAACATTTTGGGCGGTAGACGAAAGAAAGAGTGAATCGTTTGTCCCTTGACATTGAGGGCGGCAATCCCAGTAGGAGCCAGTACTACACAACGTTTTTTTGTTGTCGAAGTAAACAGGTTGAGTAGGGTAGATTTACCTGTTCCGGCACGTCCAGTCACGAATAAGTGTTGGTCACTACGTTCCATCTCATTCAGTGCTTCATTGAATTCAGGACTTAGTGAAATAGGAGGTAATAGGCTCAAACTGGCAATGTTTTGGATATATAATTACTTTTGTGTCACTTAAAGATCACAAGATTGGAAGATACTTTTAAATTTAAAACATTCACTATCCGCCAAAAGGATAATGCCATCAAAGTTAATCAGGATGGAATTCTACTAGGAGCATGGATAGATTTGGAATCAGATAAGTCTATTTTGGACATTGGTACGGGTACTGGCGTTATAGCCATTATAGCTGCAAAACGAAATACTACTGCTCAAATTGATGCAATTGATATTGATGAGTTGGCTTGTATTGAAGCAACTTATAATGTAGAGCAGTCTCATTCTAGCGAACGGATAAATATAATTACAAAGCCAATACAAGTATTTGCACAAGACTCTAATAAGCGTTTTGATCATATCATCTGCAATCCACCATTCTTTTCAGGAGGAGGCTTGTCAGAGAATTCTTCAGAAGGATTTAGACAAACAATTAAATTACCACATGGCGAATTATTATTGGCAGTTACCCGACTATTGAAAGATGGTGGTAAGTTTTCAATTATACTTCCATTTATTGACTCCCTCAGATTTACTGAAATGGCTTCTGGATATAAATTGTCAATAGTAAATAAATGCGAGATTAAGAAAGCAAAGGATGAGCCCATACAACGAGTTATGATTAGTTTTGTAATTAATGATCCTAATTCAGATCAGACAAAAAAGATCACTCAACTCATCGTAAATGATTCCAATGGAGAACACACAACTGAGTACCAGAAATTGCTGAAAGATTTCTTGTAAACAAAAAAGGAGCGCATTGCTGCACTCCTATTTTTTTTAATTCATTTCTACACGTTGAGTAGAATCAGACTCGTCAATAAGTTTTCTAGCTAATTCTAAAATCGTGTTGTTTTCGATAGAAACGATCCCACCGCTTGGTCCTGGCTGAATGTGTTGACCTACGATCTGACCGTTTTCATACTTTTTAGCACCAAAATAATTGCGTACAGTTTGCTCTTCGATGTTTAACATGTTTGCAATTTTGCCGATACTGCCTGTTGGAAGGCTGTGTTTGATGCGTCTAAGTTCCTCGAAAGTTATATTCATATGAAATT
Organism: uncultured Saprospiraceae bacterium; assembly: GCA_964398295.1. Classification (GTDB taxonomy): domain Bacteria; phylum Bacteroidota; class Bacteroidia; order Chitinophagales; family Saprospiraceae; genus CALFUK01. The sequence continues at coordinate 26,602 of CAYNMW010000044.1, forward strand.
GGTTTAGGTAAAGAATTAAAAAACATATTATACACCGATAAAATACGAATTTTATTCTTAAAGTGAAGCCAATTAGTCAGAAAAATAGTGGATTCTGTAAAAAAGTAAAGATAATATTCTTCAAAAACAGGAATGCCCGCGGTGAACGACGCGGGCATTTCTAATTTAATAACCAAAACTCATATGTATTTATCATAATTGCAAGTACCATGCCAC
>CAYNMW010000045.1:0-26759 GCA_964398295.1 uncultured Saprospiraceae bacterium
TGTCCTTAATTTCAATAGTCAAAATAAAATTGTACCTGTTGAAATTAATTGGTAAGAAAAATTAAATTAGTAATCGTTCTTTTTCCTCAGATGATAACACAATACAAGATTCAGATTTACCAAACCATCGATAACGATTTCTTGCAATCCATCGATAACTATAGTCTCTAATCCCTTTCGGAAAAATGATGAAAACAGACATTAGCCGATAAGGGAAAGAAAGAAATTTGCTTATTTGTATACTAACATCAGCGTGTGTATAAATTTGACCCGCTTGTATAAGAATCACTGTATCATCATTTTGTTCCAGACTTGCATGGTCTAATATTTTTTTGCCAATGTCATCTTGCAGCTGCACAAATCGAATAACGCCATCAGTATCATTTCTCATGAAAATCTGGATCGCTCTGTGACACAAAAAACAATGACCATCATAAGCAACGATTGGATGCTTGTGAGAAAGCTGTATTAGTTCTTCAATGGTCATAGAAGATTAAACAAATAATTCGTGAAGAAGATCAGCAACAGTCTTGATATCTTTTATCTGAATATTATAATTGTTGGATTTCATTCCTTTTAAATTATGAGAGGAAATAAATATTTGTTCAAATCCCAGTCGGTCTGCCTCTTGTATACGCTGCTCTATGCGACTCACAGAACGAACTTCTCCAGACAAGCCTATTTCTCCTGCAAAACAAATCGTTTGCTCAATCGGAATATCATGCATTGATGACAGTATCGCACAAACTGTTGGCAAGTCCATGGCAGGGTCCTGAATTTTAATGCCTCCAGCTATATTCAAAAAGACATCGTGGTTGGCTATGACAAGCTCACAGCGTTTCTCTAACACTGCCAGTAGCATATTGAGTCTACGATTATCAAATCCAGTTGTCGAACGTTGTGGGCTTCCATAAACTGCAGTACTTACCAAAGCTTGTGTTTCTACCAACAATGGTTGTTTGCCTTCTATCGCAGCGCCGATACAACTGCCACTTAAATGAGAATCATGTTGCTGAATCAATAATTCGGACGGATTAGTCACTTCTCGTAAACCAGTTTCCACCATTTCATAAATACCAATTTCATCAGTCGATCCGAAGCGATTTTTCAAGGAGCGGAGAATCCTGTATGAATAATTCTGATCGCCTTCAAAATGTAAGACAACATCGACCACATGCTCCAATAATTTGGGACCTGCAATTGACCCTTCCTTGGTAATGTGCCCAATGATAAAAAAGGGAATATCATGTTCCTTTGCAAAGAATTGTATTTCTCCAGCACACTCTCTCAGTTGGCTTACACTCCCTGCCATCGAATCAACATCAGGGCTCATTAATGTCTGTATGGAATCTATGATGACACAAGCTGGTGCTTTCTTTTTGACCTCATTAAATATCTTCTTGAGATTTGTCTCTGTGTAAATGAAACATTCCTGATTTCGAATGCCAATTCGGTCTGCCCGCAATTTGATTTGTGCAGCACTCTCCTCTCCAGAAACATATAAAACAGATTCTCGAAAACGCAAAGCCATTTGCAATAACAATGTTGACTTTCCTACTCCTGGCTGACCTCCCAACAATACTAGGGAGCCTTTTACCAAGCCACCGCCGAGGACTCGATCCAATTCTTTGCTAGAGCTCTTCATCCTGTCAGCTTGCATAGATTGGACTTCCTGTATCAATTCAGAAGACTTATGATTTCTTTCTAAGGATGACCAGGGATTTCGTTTTTTCTCCGTTTTGGTTTCAGCCTGTATGGTTATTTCTTCCAGAGTGTTCCATTGATTACAACTCACGCAGCGACCTTCCCAACGAGTAGATTGCGCACCACAATTCGAACATAAAAAGGATGTTTTTGTCTTTGCCACAAAGCAAAATTAAACAAAGCCAAGATTTTCTGGGGAAAGTGTTAAAATTTAAAATAAAATGTGTCCTCTTTCATGAATTCTCGTCCTAATACTGATTTAACTACTTAAATCTTTGCGACGATAATAGTTCAAAGCAAAGTTATATATACAGTCAGCCAAATGGTTGATTGTAGATTGTTTTCAATTGGTTTTTTGGGGTTAAACAGGGTTCTTCGCAAGTTGGACCCTGTCTCTTTTTAGGACACTTTCATTCTACAACAATAAGAATAAAACGGACATCTATTATGTTGGCTTTCCCAATATCTCATCAATTATACCATATGACTTTGCTTCGGGTGCTTTCATCCAATGATCTCTATCACAGTCCTTATTAATCTTGTCTTTACTTTGGCCAGTATGTTTGCTGAGAATAGAATACATTTCCTTTTGCAACTCGAGAAACAAATTATAAGTGATCTCCATATCTGCGAATTGACCAGACATTCCACCAGATGTTTGATGTATCATTACTCGACTATGAGGAAGACAACTTCTCTTATTATTAGCTCCTGCAGCTAATAATACTGCACTCATAGAAGCCGCTATTCCTGTACATGTTGTAGAAACCTCAGGACTGATGTACTGCATTGTATCATAAATACCTAAGCCCGCTGTCACTGACCCTCCTGGACTATTGATGTACATAAAAATCTCTTGCTTGGGATCAACCGACTCCATAAAAAGTAGTTGTGCCTGTATCACATTGGATACATAATCATCTATGGCAACTCCAAGGAAAATAATCCTGTCTTTCATTAACCTCGAGAATACATCCATTTGAGTTACATTCATCTGTCGTTCTTCTATGACAGTTGGGGTTATGGCATTAAATAATTGAGTTGGTAAGCCAAGATGCTGTTTTGCATATTTTAAAAATTCACTTTTATAGTTCATTTGAAATTATTTTTTGACATAGCGATGCCATTACACTTATCTGACAGTGCTTTAATCAAATTGAAAAATTAACTCTGTTTAGTTGCTGTTATATTTATTAAAGAATCGACGTGGAATGGAATAATCACTTGTTTCTGGTGCAACATTGGAATGTTGATTTATCCATACTTTCACTTGTGCCAATGTAACTTGTATTGGTAATTTTCGTATTTCAACAAAGGTCTTCGATAGATGATTTAATTCCATTATTAAAAGATTATGCTTGATAAAATCAAGAGCCTTTCAGATATACTTGTTGATGCTTTCTCATCAGAAAGTAAAGTTTTAAGCTTTTTTCGACTTCGACTAATTCTGGTTTTCGTAGCACCTATACTGCTGTCTTGTATGTCGCTAATCTCTTTGATTGAGAACCCACTTATTTCAAAAAGAAGCAATGCTTCCTTTTGCTGTAATGGAAGACGTTCTATGTACTGCAACATGATGTGGATATCCATTGCAATTTCCGGACTTGATGTAGAAGACTTCAGATAGTTTAGCAATTCATCATTCCAGGCAGCATGGAATTTTTTTCTTCGTTGTTGATTGCGCACTTTATTTCTGACAATGCCAACCATATAACTGAATAATTTGCTTTGGTTTTTAATTGCATCAAAATTTTGCAACGTAGCCAGGATTGCCTCCTGCGCCAAATCCTCGGCACTTACATGACCATATGCAATTGTACTACAATACCGAATAAAAGCTTCATGGTAGTCCTTGTACCACGCTAAGAAAATATCATTGGATTCATTACTCATAGTAGCTATACTTTAAATGTACAATTACTAAGTAACATGAATACTGAAAAGGTTACAACTCACTTAACATTTTCTAAAACTCAAAAAATCTCTAAGCTTAATGTTAATTAGTCTAGCGAGATAGTTGTATTTTACTTCTAACCAGAAATAAAATTATGCCACGCATTATATGTTTGATTCTTATCAGCTTTCTTCTCGAATTAAATCCTTCACAAGTATTATCTCAAACCATTTCTGAAGACGTTCTTAGCGCTGTCAAATGGCGTCAAATCGGACCATTTAGAGGTGGTCGAGCGGGTACCATCACGGGTGTTGCTCACAACCCAAATCTGTATGTAATGGGCACAGCAGGTGGTGGTGTATGGAAAACCAAAGATGGTGGCAATACCTGGATGTGTATATCCGATGGATTCTTCGGAGGGTCTATAGGTGCAGTTGCTATTGCTGAAAGCGATCCTAATATAATCTACGTTGGTGAAGGTGAGCAAACAATTAGAGGCGATGTCTCTTCTGGTAAAGGCTTGTGGAAATCTACTGATGCAGGAGAGAACTGGTCATTCATTGGCCTAAAAGAATCAGAACATATTGGGAGAATAAGAGTGCATCCAAGCAATCCAGATATTGTATATGTAGCAGCAATGGGTAATTTGTGGAAGCCTAATGATACAAGAGGTGTGTACAAATCTGAGGATGGCGGCGAGACCTGGAAACGTATTTTATATGAGTCAGATAAAGCTGGAGCTGTGGATATCATGCTCGATCCCAACAACCCAAGAATCATATATGCAAGTACATGGCAAATCAAACGAAATGGCTATCGGATGGACAGCGGAGGGCCAGGCAGCAAACTCTGGAAAAGTACGGATGGAGGTGACAACTGGACAGACATCACACGTAACGAAGGACTGCCATCTGGCGTTTTGGGAATTATCGGAGTCACTATTTCGCCTGTGAATTCTGACAGGATTTGGGTAGCAATCGAAGCCAAAGATGGCGGGGTTTTCAGAAGTGATGATGCAGGAAAAACATGGAAGAAAACAAGCGCAAATCGTGAATTAAGACAACGGGCGTGGTATTACACAAGAATTTATGCAGACACACAAAACGAAGACATTGTATATGTATTGAATGTTGGCTTTTGGAAATCAAAAGATGGCGGTGAAAATTTTGAACGTATACGTACACCACATGGCGATCACCATGATCTATGGATAGCAGAAGATGATAACCAACGAATGGCAATCGCTGATGACGGCGGTGGACAAATCAGCTTTGATGGCGGTGAAAATTGGACAACCTATCACAATCAGCCAACTGCCCAATTTTATCGCGTGACTACTGATGACCATTTTCCCTTTCGGATTTATGGTGCACAACAAGACAATAGTGCCATTCGCATTCTGCATAGAACTGCAGGCAACTCCATAACAGAAAGACATTGGGAATCTACTGCTGGCGGAGAAAGTGCACACTTAGCTCCAGACCCTCTTGATAACAACATCGTATATGGAGGCACTTACAAAGGCTACATGATGCGTAAGGATCACACTACAGGACAAACGCGGAGCACCAATGTTTGGCCAGACAATCCGGCAGGCAGCGGAGCGGAAGTAATGAAATATCGCTTCAATTGGAATTATCCTGTTTTCTTTAGCCCACACAATCCCAAGCGATTATATGCGACCTCTAATGTTGTCCATAGCTCTGAAAATGGTGGACAATCCTGGGAGACAATCAGTCCTGATTTGACGAGGAATGACCCTGAAACAATCAGAAGTTCAGGTGGTCCAATTACCCAAGACAATACTGGTGTTGAATTTTATGCAACGATTTTTGCTGCAGCAGAGTCTCCACTAGAAGAAGGTGTCATCTGGACAGCAAGTGATGACGGACTCGTACATGTCACCAGAGATGCAGGCAAAAATTGGAGCAATGTAACTCCACGAATGGCACCAAAAAACAATATGATGAATTGTATTGACATTCATCCTACCAAAAAAGGTGTTGCCTACCTTGCTGCTACCTCGTACAAGTTCGGGGACTACACACCTTATTTATATAAAACATCTGATTATGGCAAATCATGGAAATTGATAACAAATGGAATTCCGAAAGATCACTATACGCGTGCCATTAGAACTGATCATCACAGAGAAGGTCTTTTGTATGCTGGTACAGAATGGGGTATGTATGTCTCCTTTGACGATGGTGATCACTGGCAAGCATTTCAATTGAATTTGCCAATTGTCGCAATTAGAGATTTGAAAGTGAAAAACAACAGTTTAATTGCTGCAACACATGGCAGAAGTTTTTGGATGATTGATGACTTGACTCCTTTACAGGAAATGGAGGCAGAGATGAAAGATAAAACTCATCACCTATTTGGATCAAAGCCGGCGTATCGGATGGCTCAAGGAGGCAGAGGCAGAGCCAATACATTGAAAGAAGGTACCAATCATCCATCTGGAGTTGTCTTTCACTATTATGTCAATAATCTTTCTGAGGAAGATACGCTTACCTTAAGGATTAAAGATCGCAATGGTGTTACCATTAAAGAAGTCTCCAACCAAATGAAAAAAAGTCCATTAGCTATTGAAAATGGTGGCCATCAATATGTCTGGAATATGCGTTATGATGGATTCAAAGAATTTGATGGCATGGTATTGTATTCTTCTCCAAACAGAGGCCCCAAAGCTATTCCAGGAAATTATACAGCAGAATTGGTCCTCAATAAAAAAGTAGAACGTGAATCATTTGCTATCCAGCCAGATCCGAGATTATCAACAACCCAAGAAGAATATGAAAAACAATTTAATTACTTAATAAGTGTAAGAGACGAGGTCAGTAGGGCTCACCAAGCCATTATCGATATTCGCGAATTAAAGAGTGATATAGAATATGTAAATGCCAAAATGAAAAAGTCTTCTGCCGACAATAAGAATCTAAAACAGGAGCTACAGTCATTTGTCGATAAAGTTGAAGTCATCGAAAACAACATTCACATGACCAAAAATGAATCCTACCAAGACCCCTTAAATTATGGTATCCGAATCAATAACCGCCTTGCATTTTTAATGGCTGATCAGCAACGCGGAGATTATGCACCTACAGATCAAGCCTTTTCTGTAAGAGATGAATTGATCAAGGAACTCGATGTCGAAATCAATGACTTAAATAAATTGATCAACAATGAGTTACCTAAATTAAATAAATCGATGGTGGAATTGGGATTGCAGTTGTTGTCTGATAGATTGATTGTTAAACCATGACAAAAAAACTCTTGCACTTTTATAAATATCACTTTTGAAATGCTTTAAAGCTATTGCTTTAATTTTGTTGGAACCACATATCCTTTAGGTAAATATATATTACCATAAACCTTATCCAAATACCACAGTGGGGCCATCCCTAAACTGTCTCTTCGTTTGTCCACATTGTTCAAATCTTCAATTGGGTATTCATCATAATTCATCGTGTAGTAACCATAAATTTGAGTTCCGTTTAAATGTATTGATTCTTGGTCTTCAAATCCGGCCCAATAATCAGGTCGTACCTCTCCGACTGCAATCAATGAATCAATCAAAGGTCTAAAGTAACTCCAAACAAAATTGTCTTCTCTAAATGACGTACGTTGGTGCCATAAAAGAACCCAACAGTTGTCCTGCCAACCACACTCTTTTGTAATGTCAATCAATCTGACAATATTCAAAGAATCGACTTGTCGCATTTCTGAATTGCTACCTCCATCATTCCTTACTCTTTGATCTTCTTCTATCAAAGTCTTTACTTCATCCAAAGCAGATGGACATTTCTGTTTTTGCAAATATTCATTCTGTAGCTCCGAATAATTTTGTTGAATAGTTGTAAATAATTCTTTCTGCCTAAATCCATCAAAACCTTCAAACCCTTGAAAATAGCCTTCGTATGCATTGCACAAAGTGACGGCTTTTTTAATCAACTCTTCCGCTGTTTGATCTCTTCCTAAATGCAAGGCCGCAGAAGCAGCATTGAAATAATCGTTCTCACTTACATCATCCCTTTTTAAAAATGATTCTTGGAAGTTTGCTAATGCTGTTGCATAATCTTTATCAACATAATTAAGCATCGCTTGCCTTGAAAAAATATCGTACTCTTCAAAATCATGACTGGAATCGGTCTCGTTACATGAAATTAAAAATAGACAGACAATGATAGGTATTGCAGATTGCCAGTAAACGTGTAAAGTCATATTGTCGATTTAACTATTATACAAACTCGTCTTCCTTATACTTCCTTTTCTTTGGTTCAACTTCTTCTCTATTGTTCCTGGTCTTAGGATCAACTTCTTCTGTGTATTCTCGTTGAATATCGTCTTCAGGAAATCGCTCTTGTTTAGCTTTTTGTCTTTGAAATTTTTGGAACTGACGTAAGATCATTGGACCAAACATCATTAACATACGGATTATCATTCTTCCTCTCATAATGAAACATTTTCCTTTTTGACGTAAAATGTATACCTAAGACACATATTCACGCTTGTTCACAAATCGCACAGTTTCCACCCAATGTAAAGGTTTTTTATCACTGATGTGGGCAATTTGATGTCTACAACTAACACCGCACGCTACTACAGTGTCTTCTTTTTTCATTTTTCTTATGGCGGGAAACAATCGATCTTCTCCAACTTTTAAGGAGATGTCATAGTGTTCTTTTTCATAGCCAAACGACCCTGCCATTCCGCAACAACCAGTATCCATCAGAGAATGACTACCAGTGCCATTGCCATACAGTTGATCCATCGCCTGAAGTCCATACACGGCTTTTTGGTGACAATGCCCATGCACATGTATGTTTTGTTTTGTTGCCTCAAAATGACCATTCAGGTTTCCTTCCTTTAATTCATTCCACAGAAACACATCTATCATATGGACACCTGACTTAAGCTTACCAGCTAATTGAGCATCGTCGATCAAGTCTGGTAGATCTAAATGAAAGGATGTGGCGCAGCTCGGCTCACAAACCACAATAGGAATTTGATTATCCAAAAAAGAACGCAATTTTTCTGCTACGGTCGTTCCATCCTTTTTGGCATTCTTTAACCAACCATTTGATATTCTTGGTCGTTGACAACAACCTACATCTGCAAGAATCACTTTGTAACCACAATCATCCAAAAGATGAACTGCTGCTTTACCAATATCTGTTTCGTGATAGTTAATGTAGGTATCCGCAAACAAGACAATTTCTTTTTCGTTTGTTGTCTTGTAATTTTTCCTAAACCAAGTAGACAATTTTTCGCTTGCAAATGCTGGCAATTTGTGCTTCTTTTCTATACCCGCTACTTTTTCCAGCATAGCTCTAAATGGGTATGAATGTTGGACTGCATTAATCACCGGAGCTAAATTTCCTGCCATCTTCCTGGACTGCTCAGCAGATTGATTGATCAATTTATCCCTAAAACTAACCTTGCCTTCATCAAATTTCCTTTGCCAGACTTCACTCTTCAACTTTGCCATATCCACATTACTTGGGCATTCAGATTTACATGCTTTACAAGACAGACACAAGTCCATAATTTCAATCAGTCGATCATCAGTCATCCCTCCTTCCATTTGGCCTGACATCGCCAGTCGAAGTGCGTTTGCCCTCCCTCGAGTTGAGTGCTCTTCATCAGCAGTTGCCTTAAAACTTGGACACATTGTACCGCCTGATTTTTTTCGGCATTCTCCAACACCAGAACACATATGAACAGCATCCTGAAAAGTGGCATCCTCTCTATAATGATAGACTGTTTCTATAGGCTCATCAACATAGCTTGATCCATAACGCAGATTGTGATCCATTGGAGGAGCGTCTACGATTTTCCCAGGATTCATCAATCCAAAAGGATCGAACAACTCTTTTACATCTTTAAATAATTGATACAGTCGCTCACCAAAAAAATCTTTATTGAATGGACTTCTTACAAGACCGTCTCCATGTTCACCACTCCATGACCCTTTGTATTTTTTAACCAATTCAAATGTCTCTTGAGCAATGTGCTTAAATCGATCTACATCTTCCTGTGCTTTCATATTTAGAAAAGGACGGACATGGATCACGCCGACACTAGCATGTGCATATACCGCAGCCTCCGTTTGGTATTTGTCACATACGCCCTGTACTTCATGTATATAGTCAGCAAGTACATCTATCGGTATCGCTGCATCTTCAATAAAGGCAATTGCTTTTTTTTCACCTTTCCTACCCAACATCAATCCAAGTCCCTTTTTACGAATCATCCAAACATCATCCATTGCGTCAATATCCCAAAATATTGGAAAGGCATAACCAAAATTTTGTGTTTTCAAGTCTACAATCATCGATTCTGACCTTGCCTTCAATTCATCGATCGAATCTCCATAAAATTCTACAATTTGTACAGAAACGGGATTGCCTTCGATCCAATGAGTATGTCTCTTGGTCGTAAGGTTTTCACGACTCATCGCAATAACTGTGTCATCCAGAATTTCGATACATGATGGTGAATACTTTACCATTGTTTGAACAGCTCGTATCGCATCTATGCTGTCATTAAAATGGACTACACAAATCAGTTTGTGCGCTGGCAATTTTTCTAAATTGATTTTAGCTTCTAAAGTGAGGCCAAGAGTTCCTTCACTTCCACAAAAGAGTTTACTCAAATTCCATTGATCAGTATAGACAAATTCATCAAGTGGATATCCACCGACACGCCTCATCGTTTTTGGAAATCGCTCCTTTATTTCATCGGCATGAGAAAATATGTGCTGTCTGAAACTTCGATATATGTTAGCTTCAAAACCTGAGCCTTGACAAATATTATCATAGGCTGCCTGAGTTGTTTCATCCAAGTCCAATTCGACTCCATTGCTCAGCAAGACTTTTAAACCCAATAAATGATCAATGGTTTTTCCATAGAGGATACTTTTTGTTCCAGACGAATTGTTACCGATCATGCCTCCAATATTTGCACGGCTACTTGTCGCAGGATCTGGAGCAAAGATGAGATCATGTTCCTTCAAAAAATGATTCAAATCATCTCTCGCAATTCCTGGCTCGACCTTTACCCACTGCTCTTCTTTGCTAAACTCCAATATCTTATTCATGTACTTAGAGAAATCAAGTATCATGGAGTTACCGACTGTTTGACCGGCAAGGCTTGTCCCTCCACCTCTTGGCAAAATCGACACCTGATGTTCAATTGCGATTTTTACTGCTGCTTTCACATCACTAGCATGCTTTGGCAGTACCACAACAACAGGATTGATTTGATAGAGAGATGCATCAGTAGCGTACATGCCAAGACTGTACTCATCTGAGAGGACATCGCCTTTGATCTCTTTGACTAGTTCGGAAATAAAATTTGAATTTGCCACGATGGCTTGAAGTTACAATGTCTGTTCCTTGATTTAAAAGATTCTCTTGATTACCTTGATTTTGAACCTTGTTTGAGGAGGATTTCTTGATTAACATGTTTAAATTATAGACACAAAATCATGGCAATCATGTAATCCCATCATGGCACGTACAGTTTTCTATTACATCAATTTATTGTTATGTACTCTTTTGAACTGAAGAGATCTTGCACCAAAATTAATGAGTAAGCCAATCCTTAATCCATACGCCTCGAGATAATTCATCGCTTGCGCTAAATGAACATCTTCCATCCTTATTACAGCTTTCAATTCCACCATGACCTTATTCTCTACGAAAAAGTCAACTCTTCTTTTACCAATTTCTGTTCCTTTATAAGAGATGTTAATTGTGTACTCCCTTGAATAGTCAATTCCCAATTGATCAAATTCAATACAAAGCGCTCGTTGGTAAATAACTTCTTGAAACCCATTTCCAAGAAAGCCATGCACTTCCATACATGCACCAATAATGCGATGTGTTAAATCTTTGTTCTCCATTGTAAAGTTGTTTTAAAGAAATCAAGATAATCTAGAAATCCCATAATCATCACTCAAAAATAATCAAGGCAATCAAGAAATCTCAAAAATCAGTGTACCCTCTTCTACAATATTTCCCTCAACGCACTCAGCAACATATTCACATGATTCTTATCGCAGCTATGTCCCATTAATCCAATTCTCCACAACTTACCTGCAAAGGCACCTAAACCGCCACCAACTTCAATGTTGTATTCGTTGAGTAAGCGCTTCCGAATGGGCAATTCTTCTACACCTTCTGGAAGATATACGGCATTCAACATAGGCAAGCGATATTCTTTATCTACTAAATAACTAAACCCTAAAGATTCAAGTCCATCTCGCAAATGTTCGTGTGTTTCTTGATGACGTTTAAAACGGGCTTCAAGTCCTTCTTCCAAGACAAGTCTATATGCTTCACGGATGCCATATATTTGAGAGATAGGTGCAGTATGATGATAGGCTCGTTTGGCACCAACCCAATAATTCTTAACCAGCGACAAATCCAAAAACCAACTTTGTACAGGTGTCTTCCTTGCATCTAATGCCTCTACAGCGCGATCACTGAAGGAGACAGGTGACAGTCCTGGAGGCGCACTTAAGCACTTTTGAGTTCCAGTATAAATAGCATCAATTCCCCAGTCATCAACTTTCAATTCTGTGCCGCAATACGAGGTGACTGCATCAACCATGAACAAGGCACCTTTATCATGCACGAGTTTGCTTATTTCTTCTAAGGGTTGTAAAACTCCAGTTGATGTTTCTGCGTGAACAATTGCTACCAATTTGGGATTGCAATTTTCTAATGCAGCTTTCACATCTTTAGGATCAATTGGCTTTCCCCAATCTTGTTCAACTTTATGAACTGTAGCCCCAGCTCTATTCGCAATGTCAGCCATTCTTCCACCAAACACACCATGCTGACAAATCAACACTTCATCACCCGGTTCTATTAAATTTACAAGACAGGTTTCCATCCCAGCACTTCCTGGAGCGGAGACAACAAAACTCAAATTATTTTTAGTCTGAAATGTTGCTTGCACCATTTCTTTGACTTCATCCATAATGGCAACAAATTCTGGATCCAAATGACCAATCATTTGTGTGGATAAGGCTTTATATACCCTTGGATGCATGTCACTTGGACCAGGTCCCATTAATATACGAGGACTGGTATTTAGTTCTGAATAATTCATGATTAATCTATTTGTGATGTAAACTTCTAATTTTATAGCGATAAAAGAAAATGCTCAGTCATCTTCTTTGGTTTGTTTCAATTGCTTTTTATACTCCATATCAGCACACACTATACATGCCAAACTTAAAAAAAAGAAAGAACCTACTTTGATTGATTCAATCATGTCATTGATCACGTTAATGGTTAATACCAAAATAAGACAAATAGTCGCTGCCATGGCCAACTGTCTATAAAAACCTGTTAATCGATGATATAAATATTGCCCTCGCAAAATTGCCATAAAACAAATTGCCATAAATATCAGTAACCCGATTATTCCCTGCTCTACTAAAATCAAGAAAAAATAATTGTGGATGGTAGACTTTTCAGGGTTATCACTTACATATGTTTTAAATAACCGAATCGTATGTTTTTTATAATTGGAATAAAAAGCAGCAGGTCCGAAACCAACTAATGGCTTCTCTTTAACCATGTAGTAACCTGCAACCCAACGATATGCTCTTTCCATTGTAGAAATATCTTCACCCTTTGCTGTAGCATCAATCAGGTCATCAAATTTTTGATGAGAAATTGTTTTATTGAAGTCAGGTGCATAATGGATAAATTCATTATTCCGAATCAACTGGACACTAATGAGACTTGCCAGAAAAACTGCAACTAAAATAGCTGGCAATGCAATTCTATATTTTATAATAAAATAGGATACAATTCCAATGAACATTGCACCAATTGCAGCTCTGGTGTAGGAGAAAAAAATAGACATGATAAAGAAAAGTCCCAAACCAATCAACAGATTGTGATGCCGACTTTTACTTTCCTTGAAATACAACCACAAATATGGAAGCGTCAGTAAAATTAAGCTAGCATAGTTTACATGGTTTCTGAAAATTGGATAAACGGAAGGGTTTATATCTGAAAAGGAGAAACCTGTTTGTGCATGATTAAACCAAACATAAACACATGCAATACATACACCAATTAAAAGCAAGCGAATATGCTTTATGAAATCTGCTCTATTTTGCAGAGCAAAAAATGAAAAACAATAAAAGGGTATGATGTACCAGCATTTTGCAAGTAAATATTTAATGGAAATGATGAATTCTGTTGACGTAATCGTCGTCATTCCTATCCAAAATAAATGAGCAATCAGTAGTAGTGAAATAGGATGTGTCAAAAATAAACTTGATATTTTTTTGGCCTTACTCATAACCATTAATAAGGCGGTGCCAGTGATTACAATTAATATCAATTCGGTAGGAAAATCTAGACCAAAACCAATTGGAAGCTCCAATTCAGTTGAAAATGGTAAGCTCGCAAACAGAAAAACGAACAAAATTTTGGGTTGATAAGCAATCCAACATGCAAGCAAAAGAAGCAGAGGAATTAAATAGACAGCCATTGATTCTAACACACTGGCAAGTGCAATAGACAGGATTAGTATACATACAAATCCGATCGTCAATATTGGTAGTTTGTTATGCCGGATTGTGTTGATCATTTCTCAAATATGTGTCATGGATTATGGCATACATTGACATGAGGAAGAAACTCAAGACAAAAGCCCCAAGCACATAAATCGATCTCTTAGGTCTTGATTTGTAAACTGGCAATTCAGCCTCTTCTATTCTAATGATTCCCGAGACTGGAGAATCAAAACTTGCTTGCAGTTGAGCACGTCTTTCTTTGTCAATTGCAATTTGATTGGTCATCTGAATTTGCTGTCTTTCAAGAGATGCTATTTCATTAAACCCAGAATTGAACTGTTGAATTTTAGCATTAATTGCTGACAACTGTTGATCAAGTCCTTGCTTGAGGGAGGAATAAAAATCCAATGAATCAGGATTGTTTTTAACCAAATTGGAATTCAGCTTTGACTGAACAGATATTTTCCTTGTATCGAGAGAAGATTGTTGCGTTAATAATATTTCACTTTGGTTTGTCAGATCAAAAATGCCATACTTCTTTTTCAATTGACTTAAGGAGTCATTAATCATAAAAATATCAGATTCGCTTTCTACAATTTTTGCTGTATAGGAATCCAACAGCTTTTGCTGACTCTTTTTCCACTGTCCAGAAGCTGCATAATCAATGAAGTCAGTGGATGCCATTGTCATTTGATAGCTCAACTCTTTACTCTTGTCTTCAATTCCAAGAGAAATTGCTCCAAACTTAGTCTTTTCAACATTCATTAATTTTTGTAATTTCTCTCTCACTTTATGCTCTGCAATTGATGACGTTTCATTTATATCATAGTGCGTATACAGATCAAAAGAATCAATAAGAAATTTCTTTAAAGGGACAGAATGAGCTATGCTCAACAAGCGATCGATATCCAAATCATTCCCATAATAGTTTACTTGACTATCCGAATCACCTAATGGCATCGGTTTCGCAAGGTCCTGACTAGACGCATAAAATAGAGAGGTGGATTTATAATAATTTGGCATCAAAAGAGAAACGATGATGCTCAATATTGTGCAGACAAATGTGACTGCTAGAATAGTTTTCTTCCACTTCCAGACAGTTTTGATTAAATCAACCAAATTAGTCTCTTCCATAACCTTCTAAAATGTGCAATAACGATACCAAAACTAAACATACAAGCGGGAAACCTTGTTATATTTTGTTTTGATGCAAATCCTACAAGTTTGCAAATTGAACTTTAAAAGAACAGTTTTGCCAGAATCAGGTGAAAAGTATTCCTACATCAAATCTTTATATCAAGAGCTCAAAGATAAGTGCTAAATTAAAGCCTTAAACCAATTGAATAATCATTAAAGCAACCATACATGAAAGTAGGCATCCCGATTGAAATAAAGAACAATGAAAACAGAGTATCCATGACTCCAGCAGGAGTGAAAGATATGCATAAACATGGGCATACCATTTATGTCCAAAAAGATGCTGGTAAAGCAAGTGGTTTTAGCGATAAAGACTATCGTCAATCAGGAGCTAAGATTGTAAAGTCTATTGAAGACGTGTACAAAAAAGCGGATATGATAGTCAAAGTAAAAGAGCCTGTGAAGAAAGAGTATGGGCTGATAAAAAAAGGCCAAGTTTTGTATACATATTTTCACTTCGCCTCGCACAAACCATTGGTTCTTGCCATGAAAAAAAGTAAAGCGATATGCATTGCATATGAAACAGTAGAAGCAAAAGATTGCTCGCTTCCATTATTGGTTCCTATGTCAGAAGTTGCTGGCAGAATGGCAATCCAGCAAGGCGCAAAGTATTTGGAAAGACCAATGCTTGGAAAAGGGATACTGTTAGGTGGTGTGCCTGGTGTTCCTCCTGCTGATGTTTTAATTTTAGGTGGAGGTGTTGTCGGTTTACAGGCAGCGAAGATGGCAGCTGGGCTTGGCGCAAATGTGACCATTATGGACATCAATTTGACAAGACTACGTTATTTATCAGATATTCTTCCAGCAAATGTTACCACCCTATATTCTAATGAGTACAACATTCGAAAAATGGTACCACACGTAGATCTTGTTGTTGGTGCTGTCTTGATACCTGGTGCAAAAGCCCCAAAATTGATCACTAGAGATATGCTTAAAATTATGGAGCCTGGAACAGTCTTGGTTGATGTAGCTGTAGACCAGGGTGGTTGTATCGAAACGTGCAAACCAACCACACATGCAAAACCTACCTTTGTTATTGATGATGTTGTACATTATTGTGTGGCTAATATGCCAGGTGCAGTTCCCTATACATCTACTATTGCTTTGACAAATGCAACATTCCCTTTCGCTCTTCAATTGGCGAACAAAGGATGGAAAAAAGCATGTTTGGATAATCCATATTTGAGAAAAGGGTTAAATATGATAGATGGTCATATAGTGTACGATGCTGTAGGTGAGGCTTTTAAAATGAAAAGTCACGATGTTAATTCTTTCCTTGAGTAAGATGAATTAATTACCACCTTTTTTGTGTTAGCAAATAGATAAATTTTTTCAAAACAAAATAATTAAAATACTATGGCAATAATGAAGGTAATTGAAGTCTTAGCAGAGTCTTCAAAAAGCTGGGAAGATGCAACAGCATCTGGAATTGAAAAAGCTGGCGATTCTTTAAAGGGAATCAAATCAGCTTTTGTTCAAAGTCAAAGTGTCACCGTAAAAGATGGCAAGGTTGACAAATACAGAGTAAACCTGAAGATTACGTTCGAAGTAAAGTAGTTTCGTATTCAAACGCCAAACAAAAAAAGCTTGCTCAAATTAATTGAGCAAGCTTTTTTTATATCTAATTATAATTTCTTTATCCCTCGAGCTTGAATCTTACTGGAAGTGTATAAAGGACTTTTACATTTTTTCCTCTTTGTTTCCCTGGGGTCCACTTTTGAGGAAGATTATTCATTCCTTCTACAACACTAAGTGCTGCTCCACCACATCCTGCTCCGATATCTCTCACAATATTGGCTTCTGTTACCGAGCCATCTTTTGCAACTACGAACTGGATGACACACATTCCTTCAACACCATTTTCTCTGGCGATTGCAGGATACTTCAAATTCTTATAAATGTATTGAAGCATTTTACCTTTAGCACATTCTTCTTTAGCCTTATTATCTCCCGCTTCATTTTCGCAACCTGGGAATCTTGGCATTTGCTCCACTACTTTAAAGATTTCCTCTACTTCTGGCTCTGGCGGTGGCGGTGGCGGAGGTGGTGGCGGAGGTGGTGCTTCTTCAACTGGCTCTGGTTCTTCCAAAACAGTCTCTTCTTCTATATCTTGATCGACGAATTCTGGTTCGTCTTCTTCTTCGATTTCTTCTTCAGGTACCTCTTCTATCACCGGTGGTGGTGGTGGAGGCGGAGGTGGCGGTGGCTCTGCAGTTCTTGGCGGCTCAATTTCGATTTCTTCATCGAGTTCCAACGCATCTTCAGGTATAAAAACATCTTCATCATACGTTGTCCAGCTAAACGCGAACAATGTCAATGCAAGTGCTGAAGCCAATCCATATCTAAATAATGGACCCGTGAACGAAAATCCATCCACATCCGGATACTTCGTCCGACTTTTTAATGGTGACTTCCAATCTTTATCACGATATTTTGCAGTCAAATCTTGATCAGAACGACCCTTAATGATCCTCCTCAAGAAAAGAATGATTGCAACGGTAAGAGCAACTATAGCTAAAGAAGCCCATAGTGTTTGCAAACCAGTTAACGAAACATCAATCATATCTCATAGTTTTCAAAAAATTATAAATAATCAACCCTACGATTGAGCCTATAATATTAGCAATTAAATCAAGAATGTCAAAATGACGATCTGGAAAAAAACTATCCTGGATAATTTCTATTGAAAAGCCCAGTAAAACGCTCAATAATAACGCTGAAATACAATGTCCAATTAGAATTTCTTTGTTCAATTGTCTGAATCCTTGCAAAAGTAGGATGGTATGAATCCCATAAACAAGCAAATGTCCCAGTTTATCAATGTTCCACAAGTCCGAAAATGAGAATGAATTCATCGTCTTTCCAGGTAGTATAGACAATATGATAATGACAAAAGACCAAAGAATAGCGGGTAGAAATCCTTTGAAACGACCCTTAATCATACGATCTACTTTTATAGATGCTATGTGTATTACATTTGGTGTGTTGCATTATACCATGAATGTACCTGAAAAGGTACTATTTTCGTTGTATCATAAGGTAAACTGACTATTCTTCAGTAATCAATGGATATATACGCACAAAAGACGAGATGGAAAGTGTTATTGGCAATTCTTGCTGGGATATTTCTTGTATTCATTGCAGTCTATAGTAATTATATCAGTAGTAAACTTGCTGACGGTGAACGAGATAAAGTAATCATCTTCGAAACACTATATCCTACGATTAGCAATTTGGATGACCTCAATGAAGATGTCACAACAGAATTCGAAATCTTTGAACGAGTCAACCATATGCCAATCATCCTAGAACAAAGTGATGGGACATTGAAAGGTTGGAATCTGGATGGGGAAAGCGAGGAACAAATCGATGATCAAGAACGGCTCCGCAAAGAGGTAGAAAAATTACAAAAATCGGGATTTGAACCTCTTGAAGGTATTGGCTATGCTAGCAAGGTATGGTATAAGAATACTAAAATGTACGATAGACTAAAACTGTTCCCTTACTTCATGTTACTTCTTTCAACCCTATTTGTCGGCCTCTGTTATTACCTATTCAATAGTGCTAGAAATGCAGAGCAAAATCGCGTGTGGGCTGGTATGGCAAAAGAAACAGCTCATCAACTAGGGACACCAATCAGTGCTATCATAGCTTGGATCGAGCATTTGAAAATGGAAATAAAGGACGAAAACCAACTCGAAATCGTTCAGGAACTACGTGATGATGTCACTCGTTTAGAATTGGTTGCAGATCGATTTTCAAAAATTGGATCAGCACCTGAACTAGAAGAGAAAAATATTGTCGACCAACTTCAGCAATGCATGGGTTATATGGCAAGACGAGCACCAAAAAGGGTTAAATTTGAATTAGAAAATGCAAATAGAATGCCATTAGCTATGATAAATTCTCATCTATTCAATTGGGTGATCGAGAATATCTATCGAAATGCATTAGATGCTATGGATGGCACAGGCTCCATCACAACTAAACTATATGAGCAAGGAGATAATCTTGCAATCGACATTACAGATACAGGAAAAGGTATCCCGGGTTCGAAACATAAAACTGTTTTCCAACCGGGATTCTCTACAAAAAAAAGAGGTTGGGGACTAGGACTGTCATTAGCCAAACGAATCATTGAGCATTATCATAAAGGAAAAATATTTGTTAAAGAATCAAAAGTGGATCATGGAACTACCTTCGCCATTCGGCTGCCTAAGGTTTAGTTTTCTAATAGTACTTCTGAGCATTTTCTCCGCTACATATATTAGCGCTCAGCACAGTTTTATCATTGTCGATGAAAAAGACAATGCGCTGATTGGTGTCGAAATATTTTCGGCAGATTATAGTATTTCAGGTGTATCGGATGACCGTGGTGTAATTGAACTACCAGAACATGATCCTGGCACTCAACTCACTGTTCGCTATCTTGGATATGAAGAACAAAAAGTAACTGCTCAGTCCATCTTCAATAGTGGTGGCATTCTTCAATTACAACCTTCAGACATGTTGCTTGAAGAAATTGTCTTGATTGGTAGAAACGAACTATCAAAGGAAGCACTTCCCTACCGCATCGAGTCCATTAGTAAAGAAAAATTACAAAGCACAAGTCCCCAAACTTCTGCGGACGCTTTGTCTCATCATGGCAACGTCTTTGTTCAAAAAAGTCAATTGGGTGGAGGTAGTCCAGTGATCAGAGGCTTTGAAGCAAACAAAGTATTATTGGTCATCGATGGTGTGCGTTTAAATAATGCCATTTATAGGAATGGGCATTTACAAAATGCAATCACGGTAGATCAAGCCATATTGGAATCCGTGGATGTCATCTTTGGACCCAATTCCCTGAGCTATGGAAGTGATGCATTAGGCGGTGTTGTCCTATTCAAAAGTAGATTACCAAAACTCCAATTTCAGGATGATGAAAACCTAGTAACAGAGGGTAATTATTATGTGCGCTACAGTTCTGCAAATCAAGAGAAAACCGGTCACATAGATTTTAACCTTGGCGGAAAAAAACTTGCTAGCTTGACAAGTCTTACGTTTTCTGATTTCTCAGATCTCCGAACAGGCTCCAATAGAACTGATGAATTTCCTGACTTCGGTAAACGTTTAGAATACATAGAAACAATCGATGGTGAAGATATTGTCAGACAAAATGATGATCCCAACCTCCAAATCGGCACTGGGTACAATCAATTTGATGTCCTTCAAAAATTTCTTTACCAGCCAGATGACAAATTTCAATTGGTTGCAAACTTTCAATTCTCGACAAGTACAGATGTTCCCAGATATGATCAGTTGATTGACAGGAGTGATGGACAGCTCAGATTTGCTGAATGGAATTATGGTCCACAACAACGATTATTGGCATCATTCAAATTCAAATTTTTAGAGCCGACAGGTTTTTACGATAAAGCCATTTTCATTACCTCTTTTCAGAATATTCATGAAGACAGAATATCCAGAAGAGTAGGTCAAAGCAACAGATCATCACAAATAGAAGAAGTATTTACGCAGGGAATAACTGCTGATTTTACCAAGAAATTATCAGACCAATATGACCTATTCTATGGTGCAAATTTGCAACATGATTTTGTACAATCGATGGCCTTTGATGAGGACATTTTAACCGGAGAGATTGACGAAAATGTGTTGACAAGATATCCATCTGCAGGAAGTGACATGACTATTTATGGAGCTTATGCACAAATGCATTATGCCACTAAAAATAATTTAGGACACCTCAATATTGGTCTTCGTGCTTCCGGCACTTCATTGTTTTTTCGCTATTTGGATACTGATCCAATCGCTTGGCCGACCAGCTTTGTTGATGGTCTTTCATCCAACAACAGTTCTCTCATTTGGTCAATAGGATGGTCACAACGATACACTCAAGGTTTGAAATGGAGATCACTTGTCTCTACAGCTTTCAGATCTCCCAACATCGATGACATTGCTAAGATTAGATTGAAAGCCGATGAAGTTACCTTCCCAAATCCAAGCTTAGAGCCTGAGCGATCAATCAATGCTGAATATTCAGTTGGATATGAGTTAAATGAAGGTAAAGCAGAGATCGGTGTTACTGGATTTTTTACAGAACTTAGAAATGCAATTGTTCGTCTGCCCTTTGAAGACTTGGACGGAAATACAACTTTCATATCACAACAAGATACTTTCTTTATTAGCGCCAATGTTAATGCAGAAAAAGCAAGGATCTTTGGCGTATCAGTTAATTTGCGTTCTGAACTCACTTCGTTTCTTGAGTTGAATGGCGGCTTTAACTGGACAAGAGGCAGAGTAGTCGAAGATCAAAATGGAAAAAGACCTTTGGCACACATTCCACCAGTGTACGGAAATGTAACAGCACGATATAAGCTAGATAACTTATCTCTTACTGGAGCTTGGAGATTCAATGCCAGTAAAGATATTGATGACTTTGGTGGTTCAGCTGACAATCCTGAATTTGCTACACCTGTAGGTTCGCTAGGATATTCTACGTTAAATTTCTATGCTAATTACGCATTCACATCCTTCTTACAACTATCATTTGGATTAGAAAATATCGCTGACAAACATTACAGACCATTTGCTTCTGGAGTAAGTGCACCAGGCCGAAATGCCATTTTTACCCTCAAAGGAAATTTTTGAAACATGACAAGTGGAGTGGTTATATTTGATGCTTTTGGTACCATATTCAATCTTGATACCGATCTCCTCAGAAGTATTGACCATCCCAAAAAGAATGACATACTTGCTTATACAAGAGAGAAACAACTAAGTTATACTTGGTTATTCAGCCTCATGAACACATATGAATCCTTTGAAAAGGTCACCTATCGGGCGTTGAAAGATGGATTAGAGAAATTCGCTGCACCACAATCATTGCTGGAGGAGTTTGCAAGTTTATATATGAAGCCTGTTGTTTTTGATGACGTGTTGGATTGTCTGACCGCTCTTAAATCCAATGGAGTAAATACCGGCATTCTATCCAATGGCACTAAGCATATGCTTACAACAGGTATAAAATACAACAACTTGACAACCCACATTGACCATGTGTTTTCAGTAGAAGATATCTCCATATTCAAACCTGATCCTGTAGTCTATGGGATGGTAACAGGCCGACTTGATAAAAAGGCTGCTGACATAACCTTTGTCTCCTCTAATCAATGGGATGTTGCAGGTGCCCATGCGTTTGGATTTGAGACGATTTGGGTGAATCGAAATGGGCAATTTCGAGAGTCTATTATAAGGGATGAGGGAATAGTGGAAGTTTCTAGTTTGAAAGATATTTTATAATCAACCTCTTGTGTCTTCCTCAGAGGGTGGCATCCTTGCACATTACCCTTCGCCTGAAACATACTTATCTTGCCACTAAATTCTATTACATGTTAAAAACAGATTACCTTATTATTGGAAGTGGTGCGATGGGAATGGCCTTTGCGGATACCTTGTTAACTGAATCTGATGCCAGCATGATTATCGTAGACCGCTATGCCAAACCTGGAGGTCACTGGAATCTGGCGTATCCATTTGTCACCCTCCATCAACCCTCACAATTTTATGGCGTCAGTTCTAAAGAACTCAGTAAAGGCAAGAAAGATACGCTTGGTCTGAATAAGGGCTTATATGAGCTTGCAACAGGCGCAGAAGTCAGTTCGTATTATGAAGAAGTGATGAGAGATACCTTTTTGCCGTCAGGAAGAGTGAAGTATTTTCCGATGTGTGAATATCTGGGTGGTCGTCAATTTACATCTTTGCTTAGTGGAGATTCATTTGAAGTTACGTTTAATAAGAAACTGGTCGATTGTACATATTTGAAGACGAATGTACCTTCTACTCATACGCCTAATTTTATTGTCAATCCTGATGTCAGATTTATCCCACTGAATGATCTTGTTCACGTCAATAAACCTGTTAATGAATATGTGGTCATTGGTGGTGGCAAGACAGGGATTGATGCTTGTTTGTGGTTGCTGCAAAATCATGTTCATCCAGATAAGATCAAATGGATAGTCTCCAGAGACGCCTGGTTGCTCAATAGAGAAAACACCCAACCAGGTCAAGAATTTTTTGACAATACTATTGGCACGCAAGCTCGAAAATTCGAAGCAATTGCACACTCCACTTCTATCGAGGACATGTTTGATAGACTTGAAGCCGCAAATATTTTTCTACGATTGGATAAGCATGTCCGACCTTCAATGTTTCATGGCGCTACAGTAAGTCCTCAGGAGCTAGTGGAATTACGTAAGATTAAACACATTATCAGATTAGGTAGAGTACAGGAAATTGAGTCCAATGAGATTACGCTTGAAAATGGAACCATTCCTACTTTTGCGGACAATCTCCATGTGGACTGTTCGGCGAGTGCGATTACCAACCTTAAAACCAAGCCAATCTTTCAGGATAGCTTGATCACGCCACAAACAGTTCGTGCTTATCAACCAGTATTCAGTGCATCAGTCGCTGCATATGTGGAAGTAAGCTATGATGATGATAAAAAGAAAAACAACATATGCCAGGTGGTACCTCTGCCTAATGCAGATACTGATTGGATTCAAATGACTGCGATGCAAATGGTGAATCAATTGACATGGTCACAAGACAAAACACTGCGCAAGTGGGTACGGGATAATCGCTTAGATGGCTTCGGTAAGATTGTCATGGAGGCTGATCGATCAGATGAGGATAAAATGGCTATACTCGCTAAACTCCGAGAACATGCCATGCCTGCAATGATGAAACTCCAGCAATATAATGTTGAATTACAGCAGTCTACATAATTTACTTAAAGGACTCAGCAGATCTTTTGAATAGTAAATTGACGTCCGTTGAAGTTGATCTCCTCTCCTGCAGATTTTCCTATTAGTAATTTTGCCATCGGTGAAGCAGGACTGATTGCAAAGCAACAGAGGTTTTCTGTATTGATGCGTCCCAAGCCTATAGCAATGAAATAATTACTTGAATCAGTAAGGACATAGCTACCTTTTTCAACTTCCAAATAATCTGTTTTGAATGCGATAGATTTCAAATCCATCAACAGTAGTTTTGCTTCTGCAAGATGGCGTTTTGACTTATGAATTTCGGCGTGCATCATAGCCCTACTTGTTTCAAATTTATCTCCTGCGCTACTTTTGGTTTCGGTTAAAGCTGATTCTTCGGCCTGAAGTAGGGATTTCGTTGAAGTTTGAATCATTTGTTCGACTCGAGATAAACAGGCAGCATATATGTGCTCTTTATCGGTCATTATATATTTGTTGAATTGTGCTGTTAGAATTTGAACCCAATTGAGAGATCGAAATTTAAATTGCGATCGAAATCATTAGAATAAATGAAGCTACCATCCAAATTGAGGGATTCAAGACTGAAATCGACATTGTTATTTGTCACATCTCTTAGGCCATACCAACCCTTTAAACCAAAATATAAGCCTCGATTCAAAAAATAGGATACTCCACCAGTTAAACCAAAATCGACTCGATTAATCAAACTACCCCTATCTTCCTGGAATAAAAAATAGGCGCCTACAAGATCGGGTACAGAGGCATCCTGCCCATCTACAATGAGCAATATGGGAGCTGCAAATACATCAATTTCGCCAGGTAGGTCACTATTGAAATTGTAATTCAGTCCTTGTTCAAATATATGGTTCACATTTTCAGGACTGCCAAATCTCCATGTGCCAACTCCCACAGGTGAGACAAGAAAACTTACATATGCTCCAGCATGAAATTCCCACTTATCTAAAGCAGACACATGGGCGGTCAATGGAATAGAAACATAGGCATTTGAAAAGTCTAAATTTAAGTTCGTACTGTCTTTGATGATGAACCTATTGTTAGTAGGTAAGTTAAAAATATAATACCCATCACCGGAATAGCTATATGAAGATCCTTGCTGATTGTATACAATTTCTCCTCTTAAAAAAAATAAGTCAGAGAGTTCATATCCGACATTGATGCCAAAATGGAATCCGCCTGAAAGACCATAACTTTCTTCTTCGGTAGGTTCGCCGAGAAATGTCGATTGATTAAGTCCTGCTCTAATTCCGAAATTGATCCCTTGAGCCATAATGGAGCTTGATGAAGCAAGGGTAACGAACATGACTAGGCATAAAAAAGAGCGTCTTAACATTTTCTGAATTTTCGATCGCAAATATACTTTTTTCAATAGGATCTTACGACTGTTCACCATATGGTACGAGCTTAATGATTGAATAGCTGCTTTTTTTTGAAATAATTAAGACTTTAAAGGGCAGAAGATGGTCTCGATCAACTAATTAACGGTATTCTTAACGATTTGTTGGATGATCAATTCACCTTGATGTCTTGTATTCTCTATAAAATATCTATTCGTTTTTAAACCACCATTTGCCACACCAGCAATAAATACATTGTTCAAACTAGTCTCAAGGGTATCTTTATTAAACTGAGGTGTTTTGTATTCGTCTTCACAAATGTGTATGCCAAGATTCTCAAACAAGCTATAATCTGGTTTGTAACCGGTCATCGCAAGGACAAAGTCATTCTCTATGGTGAATGACCCCTTTTCTTCAGAGTACAAGCTTACCGTTTTCGGATCAATCCGTTTTACCACGGTATTAAAGTGAGCTTCAATCGAACCTTCTTTTATTCTGTTTTTGATGTTGGGTAAAATCCAATATTTGACACGCTCATACAATTCCGCACTTCTTACCGCCATCGTAACGGTAGCACCTTTTTGCCAGGTTTCTAATGCAACATCGCAGGCAGAATTGGCAGCTCCGACAACCAGCACTTTTTGATTCATATAATGGTGTGCTTCATCATAATAATGTTTGACCTTGGGAAGGTCTTCGCCAGGCACATCCATCATTACAGGAATATCATAAAATCCAGTCGCGATGATAATTGCTTTTGTGTGATAGCTCGCTTTATCTGAATGTAGGATGTAATGTTCATCTACAGGTTCTAAGGAACTTACCGTTTCGTAGTAATGGACAGGAAGTTGATAACTGGTGACAATTCTTCGATAATATTCGAGAGCCTCTTTTCGCGTTGGTTTTTCTGTATGTGAAATAAATGGAATGTCTCCAATCTCCAGTAATTTAGAGGTGGAGAAAAATGTCATATTAGTTGGAAAATGAAAGAGAGAATTGACGAGAACACCTTTCTCAATGATGACAAACTTCAGACCAGCTTTTCTAGCTGAAATACCACAATTTATTCCTGTTGGACCTCCTCCAATGATAATGAGATCTAACTGCTGAGTCATAATTACGAATTACTGGAGCAGCGTTACATCTCCTCTTAAACTGAATTCTCCATTTGACGTTTCATACCTCGCAACATAGACATAGACACCTGCTCGATCAATGTTATTTCCTTGTCTACCAGTCCACTCATCTTCTAAAGCATCAGATTCAAAAAC
>CAYNMW010000046.1:0-7345 GCA_964398295.1 uncultured Saprospiraceae bacterium
GTCATTAATGAGGTTATCCTGACATTCACACCTACTGATGTAGAAGGAGATGCTATAACAGCAACATTCTTTGATGCTGATGGTGAAGGTGTTGGTAGTCCAACGATTGAAGATATAGAATTAGTAGAAGGTGTCAATTATGATATGACGATTACATTGACCAACACTCTAGGAGATGAAGCCGAGGATGTGACCGCAGAAATACAAGAAGAGGATGACGAGCATATGTTCTTTTTCGCGTTCACTGATGGCATATTTTCTGATCCAACAGGAGATGGCAATGTCGATTCTCGCAATGACCCGCTCAACTATAATGATCAAGATGAAAACGGATTGCCTATTGGTCTATCAACCAATTGGACTGCTGGTGGACATACCGATGCTCCAGGCGAATTTAATGTTGTGCTAAAGCACCAGCCTGGACAAAAAACGGCTAGCTCTGATGCATCAGTAGGAGGTACTGATGTCGATATTACATTCCCGTTGATTATAGAAGAAGGCAATGAAGAAGAGGAAGTCATCAATCAAGTCGTTCTGACATTTACACCTGCTGGAGGTGGTGATGCAATAACAGCTGCATTTTTTGATGCCGATGGTGAAGGTGTGGGTAGTCCAACAATAGATGACATAAATCTAGCTGCCAACACAGAATACAATATGGCCATAACATTAGCAAACACATTGGGCGCAGAAGTGGAAGATGTAACAGTCGAGATTCAAGAAGAAGATGATGAGCATATGTTTTTCTTTGGATTCACATCTGATATATTCGGGAGTCCAGAGGGTGATGGAAATATTGATAGTCGATCAGATCCACTATTCTACAGTGATCAAGATGAAAATGGATTGCCAGTTGGTTTGATGACATCTTGGGCTACAGGTGGAGCATCTTCGGATGGCATCTTTAATGTTGTATTAAAACACCAACCAGGTCAAAAAACAGCGACATCTGATTCTTCAGTTGGAGGGACTGATGTTGACATCACATTCCCGATTAATATCCAATAAAAGATATTAGGCACTAAAATATATAGATGATTATATAATCATCAAGTCCTTATTCAATGATGTTGAATAAGGACTTTTTTATTTCTATTATTGCGCCTCCAAAATAAGCGCATGAAGGATTTAGAGACAGGACCAACAAGTGTTTCTAAGATTAAGAACATTATTGTATTTGATCTTTATCAGGATAATGATTTAGAGAGACTTCTTATACGTCCATTTATAGCCTCCACAAATGAAGATGGTCAGCCAATAAAATGGAAGAGATTAGCTACTCCAGAAAATGTGGCTGTTCAGACTGGATTAGGAGATATAACCAATATTACCCCTTTACTAAAGACTTGCTTAGATCTTGATCCTCAAATGCTTTATGAAAAGTATAAACCGAAAGGACGGAAGAAACATACTTGGAAAGACATCTATGCTATAAAGGAACTCAAAACTCAGGTTGATAGATGGATAGACAATAAGCTATCTGGCGTCTTGAAGGAGATAGCAGATCAACAACTACACATGACAGAGAATTGTCAGAGAGACGCAGTACTATCTATGATGCAGCTTCAATTCTCGACTACACCACTTAAGCCTAAGCTATTCTTTACTAAAACAGAAAACGGACTAACATACAAATTGAACCTAATTGGAGATGATACCCAAATAATACCTGTAGAACACGAAGTTGCTATTGTGACTAATAAGCCAGGTTGGGTGATCATAGATAAAGTGTTGTATCCCTTGGCAGATTTGAATGGTAATAAACTGAAGCCATTTATATCCAAAGAAGTCATTCATATCAAACCTTCGTTGATCCAGACTTATTTTCAAAAGTTTATACTTGAGGTTGCAGAAAAAGCGGAGATTGAAGCTGAAGGATTCAAGGTAGAGGAACAATCTGATATAAAGTCCTCGTCGTTGATATTGACGTATGACTTTATCAAAAAGATTTATGTATTTAAAATCCTTTTTGATTATGGCCCTGTTACTTTCGTAAATAATAACCCATCCAGATACCGCAAATTGCTCAATTTGAATGAAAATGATGTGTCTATTGATGTTGTCTCAAGAGACATGAGTAAAGAACAAGCAATACTCAGTAAACTCATGTCATTAGGTCTGACGAAAACTGAAGCTAACTGTTACCATTTTCATCATGAGGAGGACTCTATGGCTACCATCACCTGGCTCATAGAACACAAAGCACAAATAGAATCTTGTGGATTTGTCGTCAAAAATCTGGTGCTTAATCAAAAACCACTTCAACTCTTGAGCCACGAATTGACGATGAAGACTGAAGCTTCGGGTGACTGGTTTGACATTCATGCAGAGGTTGAGATTGGTGAATATGTAATTCCCTTTCAAGAATTTTTACCAAACATTAAAGAAGGTGACAGATTATTTAAATTGCCTGACGAATCTGTATTTGTCATTCCTCTATTGTGGATGACTAAGTATTTGGGTCTCTCCAGACATGGAGAGTTGAAATCAGAAACAATCAAGATTAGAAAAAGCCAATTCGGGCTACTACAGGATACCGACGATGATAAGGACATGAGAAAAGTGCATGCCCTGTCCATCAATGAAATTAAACCACATCAACCGTCATCAAAATTAAAAGCGAAGCTAAGACCCTACCAAGCACGAGGAGTATCTTGGTTGATTCAGAGATATGAGGAAGGCTTGGGTGCTTGCCTTGCAGATGATATGGGCTTGGGGAAAACACTACAGACCATTGCAGCTTTGGTTTATGCCAAGGAATTAGTAGACCCCCCCGAGCAAAAGTCTGATGCTAACAGAGGACAGATGGACCTGTTTTCAGTGAAGCATGAGATTGAGATCAAACCATTAAGAAGTCTTATCGTCATGCCGGCTTCATTGATCTTCAATTGGGCAGAAGAAATCAAACAATTTGCGCCTCACCTTCATGTGTGCCGATTAGTCGGTAACAAACGGAAAGCATTATTCAAAACCATACACACATTTGATGTGGTCTTGACATCTTATGAAACGGCACTAAGAGATAAGGAGGTGTTGAAAGAAGTGGATTGGACTTACATTGTATTAGACGAAAGTCAAAAAATCAAAAACCACCAGTCCAAAATATTTCAAGCCATCAACGAATTGCAAGCTACCGCGTGCATCACACTGACTGGTACGCCCATTGAAAACTCGCTTAAAGACCTATGGTCCCAAATGCAATTTCTCAATCCTGAAATTCTTGGAGAATTTAGCTTCTTCAAAAAGCATTACTTGATCCCAATAGAAAAACAACAAGATGAAGCAGTGATGGATGATCTGCGTAGGATAATCCAACCGTTTATCCTCAGACGGACAAAGTCAGTTGTGGCAAAAGACCTGCCCGAACTTACAGAACAATTGTGCTATGCTGATATGACGAAAGCTCAGTCCGACCTTTATGAAAAGGAAAAGAATGCTGCTCGCAACTTTCTATTAAGCAGTGACCCAACTGACCAAACAGTCAAGTTCAAAGTATTTGCTTCTCTAATGAAGTTGAGACAAATAGCAAACCACCCTGTTATGGCAGTAGACGAATATGAAGGCGGTTCAGGTAAATACGAAGAGATAAAAGACAAGTTGACAGTACTGCATAAGTCAGGACACAAAACATTAATTTTTAGTTCCTTCACTGGTCACCTTAAGTTGATCTCTGCTTTTTTAAATGAGCAAGACATAGCTCATCATACCTTGACCGGATCAACGCCTACAAAGCAAAGAGAGCAATATGTCAAATCTTTTCAAGAAGATGAAGGACATTCATGTTTCCTCATCAGCATTAAAGCGGGTGGGGTAGGCCTTAACTTGACGAATGCCGATTATGTCATGATACTTGATCCGTGGTGGAATCCATTTATTGAAGAGCAAGCCATTGCAAGGGCTCATAGAATTGGACAGTCACACCCTGTTCATGTCTTGCGTATGATTTCAAAAGAAAGCATAGAAGAGAAAATATTAAAGCTTCAGCAGAAAAAGAAAGCCTTGTTTAAAGACTTAATTGATATCAATTCTAACCCTTCTGTGTCTAGAGAAGATTTAATACATATGCTCACTTAAGGCCTGTTGGTCAAGCTGGATCTTCCCACAAAAATGGATATCCACATCAGTGTCAAAGATTTGTAGTTATGATTGACTATTGCACAATAATGGATGATGATAAATGCCGTCTGCTATCGCATCTATTAATCCAGCTTTTATGATTGCCTTAAGTGGCTTTCCTTTGACAATTCCTGCGGGGGCTACGCTTGACTTACCTATTGGCTATACCAGTACTGGTAATCCTATTGAGTTGAGTACGATCACTATAGATAACAATGACTATAATGATTCGGCATATAGCTTTACTATCCAATCACCTGATGAAACAGTCGACTGTTTTCAGTGTGCGCCAATAAAACCGGTCTTTAATACTAATAGCCCAACTATAAGAATTGAGTTTTCAATAATAATATGTTTGAGTCGTCTTAATTATCCTAATAAATCAGGTGCTTTTAAGAGCTTAAAAAATTGCCTTAATTGATGAGTGATAATGACTTCTGTATGTCTACATTCACTTTTACCTATGGCAAAGTAATATAATCTTGGCACGACTAAATTGTGACTAACTAGGATTTAGCATGCTGTATCTGGAGTCGAAATTGCACTCCCTAATGGTCCTATCATATTTTATATCAATGGAAAAAGTGTTCCCGTTGTGATGATAAAAATGTAATTGATCTAATATTTGAGCAAAGCTTTTTCAGATTGAATTGAAAAAGTTGTCCAGAAAAAAATTGGATTGTTGTTTTGATTATACTTAATTAATTCTCTGACTATTTGTATATTCAATTGTAAGCGTGTAAATATTCAGACAAAGCTTCCATTTACTCACTAAAAATTTAGCATTATGTTTGTCAAATTAAATGGCAAACCGTGCAGAGTAATATTTCTATTCTTTCTGGGAATAGTTTTATTTACACATGCAGGTTTGGCCCAACACCAACGCATACTTACTCCACAACTTCAAAGTATTACCAAAGAGAAAAGTCATTTGAATTGGATGCTGTTTTCAGATGGAAATAGCACTACCATCAATGATTTACGTTCTCAAAGTAGAGGCTTATTAGGTTTAACCGATAAGGATGTGCTTTCCTTAATTTCCAGCAAAACTGATGAGGTAGGAATTACAAACCACAAGTTTATCCAAACCTTTGGAGGATTAGAAGTTGAAGGAGCTTTTTTCCATGTACAAGAAAAAGATAATCGATTACAATCGGCTTCTGGACATCTTATCCAGGGTCTTAATGTAAATACAAACCCACGAATTAATACGGATGAGGCATTGGCTCTTGCTCTTGAATATGTGCCATCAGATAATTATCTTTGGAATTCACCTGCTGATGAACAATTACTCAAGCAAATCAAAAATGATAGCAGGGCAAGCTACTATCCTTACCCTGAATTATTAATTGCTAATAATACATTGATTAGCTCCACAGACCCTTTAGATTATATATTAGTCTTTGTCATAGAAGTATATGCCAGTAGCCCTCAATTAGCTTCTCGTGTGTACATCAATGCAATAGACGGTTCGTTAGTAAAGGAAGTAAATTTACTTCGTTCATGCTCCAATGGTACTGCATCGACTAGATTTAATGGAACCCAAGAAATTGTAACTAAAAAAGCAAATAGAGGTGGTTTTATTCTTCTTGATGAATGCAGAGGAACTGGTATTCATACTATGGTGCAAACCAAGCGAGGAATTCGAGATGTTACAGATGCTGATAATAAATGGGTAGCGCAAAGACAAATTTCTCCAGCCAGTATTCATTGGGCCGCTGAAGAAACATATGATTACTTTCTGACGGATCACAATAGAGATAGCTATGATGATAATGGTGGATATATGCTTGGCGTCTTTGGAGGGTTTTGCGATAATGCATTTTGGAATGGTACTTATACTTCCTACGGACGAGGCTGCAACTTGGCACATACTGACTTGGTAAGCCTAGATCTGGTCGGTCATGAATGGACACATGCCGTCACTCAGTATTCAGCAAATTTGGTTTATCAAAATGAATCTGGAGCATTGAATGAATCCTTCAGTGACATTTTTGGAACCTTAGTAGAAGCATTTGCAGAAAATGGAGGTGATTACCTTATAGGAGAAGATTTTTGGAATGCCAATGGCAAATTGAGAGATATGATGAATCCAAAAAGTAAACAAAATCCAGATACGTATTGCGGACAATTTTGGTTTACTGGTTTAGGAGATAATGGCGGAGTCCATATTAACAGTGGTGTCCAGAATTATTGGTTTTATATTCTTGCCGAGGGCGATTCAGGTGTAAATGACAAAGGTCATGCTTATAATGTAGAAGGAATTGGGGCAGATAAGGCTGCTCAAATTGCGTACCGAAACCTCACGGTGTATTTGGGTCCCAATTCAAATTATCAAGCTGCAGCAGACGGATCTGTGCAAGCTGCGGCGGACTTATATGGTGAAGGATCAGTAGAATATACGACAACGATCGACGCTTGGTGTGCAGTAGGAGTAAATCCAACAATTTTAGGAGGCACTCCTCCTTGTATTCCGATAATCAATTGTCTAAATGGAACTTTCCCAGGAATGCCGTGCGATGATTTTAATTCATGTACGACCAATGATGCAGTTCAGATAGACTGTTCCTGTCAAGGTGTACCAGTTCAATGTCAATGGCCATTATCTTGCTTTAACGGAAATTGCCAATGTGATGCATTTACCAATGTAGGAGATGCTTGTAATGACAAAAATGATTGTACAATAAATGATCAAATCCAAGCTGACTGTTCTTGTAGGGGCGAACCTAAGTGTCTTCTCCCTTCCAAATGCAACAGAAAAGGAGATTGTGTGTGCCGCAATGGCAATACAGTTGGTGAAGCATGCGACGATGGAGATGCCTGCACAACAAGGGATATGATTACACAAAATTGTCAGTGTGAAGGCACTCCTATACAATGTCCTCCTGGAGAGGAATGCGAGGAAGGCGAATGTGTAGGCTGTGCAGAAGAAGGAGATGCATGTGATGATGGAGATCCGTGCACAACTGATGATGCTTTGGATGCAGATTGTAATTGTGGAGGTATACCAGTAGACTGCCCTCCTGGCGAGGAATGCGAAGATGGCGAATGTGTAGGCTGTGCAGAAGCAGGAGATTCCTGTGACGACGGCAATTCTTGTACGACAGGAGACGTGCTTAATGCAGATTGCGAATGTGTTGGTACACCAGTAGACTGTCCATCAGGTCAATATTGTGAAGACGGTGAATGCGTAGATTGTACAGAAGCAGGAGATTCCTGTGACGACGGC
>CAYNMW010000046.1:7445-21109 GCA_964398295.1 uncultured Saprospiraceae bacterium
ACAGGAGATATTCTCAATGCAGATTGCGAATGTGTTGGTACACCGGTAGACTGTCCATCAGGTCAATATTGTGAAGACGGTGAATGTGTAGACTGCACAGAATCAGGAAATTCCTGTGATGATGGCGATTCTTGTACATCAGGAGATGAGTTTGATGCAGATTGTAATTGCATTGGTATTGTAGTCGCATGTCCGATTGGTCAACAATGTGTCGATGGAGACTGTGTAGATTGCACAGATTCTGGAGATTCCTGTGATGATGGAAATGCCTGTACAACTGGCGATGTGCTTAACGCAGAATGTAATTGTGTCGGCACACTAGTAGAATGCCCTTCGGGCCAACAGTGTGTTAATGGAGACTGTGAACCTTGCCCTTCTAATGGGACTTCATGTGATGATGGCGACCCGTGCACATCTGGAGACACTTTTGATGAAGCTTGTAATTGTATTGGTTTTACAATTGCGTGTCCTCTCGGACAAGCTTGTTCTGATGGTCTTTGTCTTGAAGAATGTGATTTAGGAGCTTTGCAAAATGATTCTTGCGATGATGGAAATCTGTTTACAGTTAATGACAAATTGGATGAGAATTGCATTTGTATTGGTGAGGCCATACAAAATATACAGTCTGACAAAGGTCCAAATCAATCGACGATTTCAGACAGATTGCAGGTTGACGTATATCCTAATCCATTTAAAGATTATTTGACTGTCAGCTATTCATCTGAGGAGAATACAAATTTGACTATTCAACTAATTGATATTCTTGGGCAGGTTGTGCAAACTAAATCTATCTCAATCAACAAAGGTGCTTTAACAATGACAATGGATGACGTAAGTCAGTTGCCAGAAGGAGTCTATATTCTGAAGAGTATTGATGCAAATGGACGTACGGTCAATTCGACAAAGCTTGTCCATTTTTAAACCTAACAATGATAATGAAAAGGCTGTCTCCAAGAGGCAGCCTTTTTTCATATAAGAATAAAATAAAGTGAGGGTGCTGCAAATTGTGTTGTTATTTTTATTCACCAT
The DNA here is from genome assembly GCA_964398295.1 of uncultured Saprospiraceae bacterium. GTDB lineage: Bacteria > Bacteroidota > Bacteroidia > Chitinophagales > Saprospiraceae > CALFUK01. The sequence goes on from CAYNMW010000046.1 coordinate 8,475, forward strand.
CACCAGAGTTCGCATGTCAGTAAACTAACATAACACATTGCTAAATCTGCGTTTAAATTTAATCTCTCCTTGAATCAAGTTGTTAAGAAAAAACAAATAAGTAGAGTTCGCGATACATAGAACTTGTAAATGACGTTAAAAACTCATGTTAACAATCGTCTTCCTTGTTAAATTTAAGTTAGTACACTTGATTGGGGACAGACAATTTTTGAATTAGCTTAGGTTTGATTTAAAAGATATAGCATGAAATTATCTTTCTTCATTCTTCTGTTCTCGATTTTTACAGGAACAATTATACATACCCAACATACAGTTAGTGGGTATATTTTTGATGCAGAGTCTGGAGAATCATTAATCAGTGCATCAGTATATAATAAAAGCAACAACAACGGAACAGTAAGCAATATTTACGGATTTTATAGCTTCACTTCAAGCGCTTCAGAAGTTGAGTTGGAGTTTTCTTATATCGGCTATCAATCTCAAATTGTAACTGTGGATTTCAGTAAGGATACGACCTTTGATGTTTATCTAAGTCCCTCAGTCCAACTAACAGAGATAGAAATTATTGCAGAATCAGAATCGGACGTTCAAGAGAATGTGCAGATGAGTCAGATTGTCGTGCCTATCAAACAAATTAAAGCGACGCCAACATTATTTGGTGAGGTCGATGTGATCAAAGCTCTCCAATTATTGCCTGGAGTGCAATCTGGTTCAGAGGGGTTCAGTGGCCTATATGTGAGAGGAGGTAGTCCTGACCAAAACCTTGTCATTCTCGATGGTGTACCTATTTATAATATCTCACACTTATTTGGCATTTTCTCTGTATTCAATGCTGACGCATTAAAGGATGTGCGCTTAATTAAAGGTGGGTTTCCGGCTCAATATGGTGGACGATTATCATCGGTGCTTGATATCAGAATGAAAGAAGGCAATCTAAAGCGAATTGAAGGCGAAGGATCTATTGGTTTGATTTCCTCAAAATTGACATTGCAAGGGCCGATCATAAAAGATAAGACTTCCTTTTTGATTTCTGGTAGGCGGACGTATTTGGATTTAATAGCAAGGCCATTTATATCTGGTGCTGAAGAAGTAGATAACTTTTCATTTTTCTTTCATGATCTCAATGCAAAAATTCAGCACGTCTTCAATGATCGACATCGTGTTTTTGCAAGTGGATTTTCTGGTAGAGATAAATTTGGAATTGATGTTAATGATGACGGATTTAGATCTTCTAATAATTTGCAATGGGGCAATACAATTGGTGCACTGCGATGGAATTGGAAAATAACGGATAAGATGTTTAGCAATACAAGTCTCAATTATACCAACTATGAATTAGACATCTTTGCTGGATTTACAGATAGAGGGATCAATGAAAATGACGATGTTTCTTTTGCAACAAACTATGTCTCCGCAATTGAAGATGTATCATTCAAAGTAGATATTGATTATATCCCAAGCACTCAACATTATGTCAAATTTGGTGCTTCTGTGATTCGACATCAATATGCACCTGGTGCTTTGACGCTTAATTTTGAAGCAGAACAATTTGAAGTGGATACCTTGATTGGAACAAATAATCAAGAATCAATAGAATATTATGTATACGTTCAGGATGAATTGAGTCTTGGAAAATTTAAAGCAAATGTAGGATTACATTTTTCTGGATTTAATGTAGAATCGACCAACTATACCTCTGTACAGCCTCGTATTAGTTTGCGATATCTACCGAAGCCAGGTTTATCATTCAAGGCTTCTTATAGTCAAATGACACAATACATTAATTTATTAACCAGTGAAAGTTTATTGCTACCAACGGACCTTTGGGTGCCAAGTACTGCTAGGATCCGTCCACAGAACAGTTGGCAGGTTGCAGGGGGAGTTTCCAAAAAAATAACAAAGGACATTGACTTAACAGTAGAAGGTTTTTATAAGAAAATGAACGATGTGTTGTCCTTTCAGGAAGGAGCTTCATTTCTTTTTGGATTAGATGGAGATTGGCAGGATCAAGTAACGCAAGGGCAAGGAGAGACCTATGGAATGGAAGTCCTGCTTCAGAAAAAACAAGGTAGATTATCTGGTTGGCTAGGCTATACTTTAAGTTGGAATGAGAGGCAGTTTGATGACATAAATTTTGGTAGACCATTTCCGTTCAGGTATGATCGCAGACATGATTTTTCATTAGTGTTGAGTTATCAATTGGGTGATCGAATTTCACTTTCAGGCAATTGGATTTATGGTACAGGGAATGCAGTAACGATTCCTGGTTTTCAACAAGCGACTGAAGTGTTTGCTGGAGGAAATGGGCAGTATTTTTTTAATTCTGTAGCAGGAATTAATGATAAAAATGGCTTCAGAATGTCTAACGTTCACCGTCTAGATTTTGGCATAAGCTTCAAGAAAAAGAAAAAATGGGGAGAGAGAACATGGGTCATTGGTGTATACAATGCATACTCCAGATCAAATCCATTTTACTTATTCTGGGACGAGGAAACCGAATTCGATAATGTTACAGGAGAGATTACCGAGAGTAGAACGCTAAAAGAATTAAGTGTCCTTCCATTGATTCCATCTGTATCCTATAATTTCAAATTCTAGAACAATGTTAATACGATCATATATAATACTATTTATCACATTGTGTCTTAGTTCTTGTAGCTCAGACTTTTTCATCAACGAAGTAGACCTTCCAGAGGAACAATTCGCAAGTCAAGTTTCTGTGGTGGCACGATTGGTGAATGCTGATTTTGACAACTCTGAAATATTGGAGTTTGACTCGTTCAATCGATTTGGAATTCTAGTCACAGAAACAGCATCCATTCTTGGAGAAGCTGATTTTGAGTTAATAAAAAATGCTAGCATAGCATTAATCGATGGTCAAGGAATTCGAACGACATTTTTATTCAATGAAGAAACCGGATATTATTTTCCAGAAGACTTCATAACAACAATTACCAATGTAGGTCAAACATTCACACTTGAAGTAGACGTGCCTGGAATGGACTTAATAACATCAACCGTAGAGATGCCTTCACCAGTTGATTTTGAAATTGTGGAGTTTGAACAAGACAATATAAATATTGATGATGATTTTTTGGACAGGCTAGAATTCCGTTTGAATGGTATTGAAGAAACTAGTTTTTTTGAACTCAGGGCTCATTATGAATTTCTTCAAATCAACGAAATGGATACTTTCATCTTTTTTGATGAAACTGAAGTCTTTAGTTTTGATTCAAGTTTTGGCGATGGAGCAGAGATGTTTAGTGTAGAACCATCAGAGAGTGGACGAACATTTGAATTTTGGGCTGACCAACCAAATTTTGGTTCACCAGAATTAACCAGAGTTGTATTTTCATTGTGGACAATTTCAGAAGAAGAATATAGATTCACCAATTCTCTTGAAAACAATCGAAATGCAGGAGGCAATCCATTTGTAGAACCAGCTATATTATTTGATAATATTGAAAATGGTGTTGGTGCATTTACCTTGTCATATATTCAGACTGTAGAATTTGAGTTGGAGTAATTATCTTTATCATTCCAATATGAAAAACAAATTGTTGAACAAATTAGCATTACAACCATTATTAAAGCTGGCACCTAGTATAATTTTAATTATTTACCTAGCCTTTCCTCTTATGAGTCAACACACAGATACAGATATCCAAATCAAATGCGATCCGAAAACTGGACTTTGCGAAATTCCGGATTTTACTAAAGCCGAGAAGATCAAAACGGATTGGAAGACAGATAGAGAAATCATCTATGTTGGCGATCCCATGTGTAGTTGGTGCTGGGGTATATCTCCGCAATTGAATGCGCTACAACGCTATGGAGAAGAAAAAGACATTCCTTTTTCACTAGTCATGGGTGGTCTTCGTCCAGGAGGAGGGCAAGAATGGGATCAAGAATTCAAAGATTTTCTTAAGCATCATTGGGAAGAAGTAAATAAGCGAAGCAATCAACCATTTGGTTTTGCATTGTTTGAGCTAGATGACTTTAATTATGACACAGAACCTGCTTGTCGAGCAGTAGTTGCAGTTCGTACAATTGCACCAGAGAAGGCACATTCCTTTTATGAGCTTACGCAGCATTCTTTTTATGTTGAATCGAAAGATCCAAAGCAAGTAGAGTTTTACAAACCCATTTGTAATCGACTCGATATAGACTTTGCCGAATTCTCACGGCAGTTTCTATCTGAAGAAATGAAACAAGCAACAGTCCATGATTTCCAATTGAATAGACAATGGGGAGTCAGAGGATATCCAGCAGTGCTATATCGCAAAGACAAACAACTGTATGCCCTCGCGAATGGATATTCAGAGTTTGATGCTATGAAGGAAAGACTTGAGCAAATAGAAAAAGAATAGTCATAATCACCCTCTAAATCTCCTCCGACGAGTCTAATACGACTATCGGAGTCGTCAGATCTCAAGGGAGACAGGACTACGGGCTAATACTGTAGCTTCCTCTGGAGGTCCTGACGACTCAGAGGAGGTCAGGTGGGTGAATTTTATACTTCTCAATTCCCCTGCAAAAGCCTAATCACCCTACCCGGTGTATAAGGAGCATCCGCATCCTCCAACATGTTCTCCAAGTTCTCCAAATCAATCAAAGCACTTTTTATATCATCTAAAATAGGACCCATTTCTTCCTTAGCAATCGCATAGCCATCTAAATGAGTTTGCGTTGGCGTAGCTGTAGAATTTCCTTGTTCATAACCAATCCAACCCATTCGACCAGCAGGTGTCATTGGCTGATCAATGTCAAGAGTGGTTTTGATTCTGTCACCAGACATTAACAGCTCAATATCTTTAATGTCACGTTTCAGTTGTTGATAGTTTTGGGTCATTATCTCTGATGGACCTTCCACTGCTAGAATAGCTTTATCAATAAACTTCAATTTATTTTTCATCTCTGATACTGCTCCTTGTGCACCATCAATGACTCTTGACAGCTCAGCAACATCTCTTTGAAATGCTGTTTTTGCATCTGCGTCTTTAGCAGGTAATACAGTATTGTCTAGCGTCTTGACTATGAAGGACTGGGGTATACCAATTAAGCTCAATTCGCCATCAATATATTTACCCATTTGTACGCTATAAGCTCCAGCTTGTACCAATGCGCCTTGTGGCGATCCTGCAAAAGGATTGTAGAAAGAAGGCTTGTCGAGACTAATGGCATTTGTTGGATTATACCTCAGATCCCACATCAATCGATTCATGCCTTTCTTAGGTTTTTCAATTATCCGTTTGACAACCTTGCCATTGCTATCTGAAATTTCAAACACAAGCTGAGGAACAATCTCATCACCTTCCTTTTTCAACTCTTCATAGCTAGGGTAGCCAACTCCTGTATTATTTTTTTTCTTTTCTTTTTCGGCTTCTTTACGAAGATCTTTTAAGCTCTTAATGTCTTCATTAAAGTAATACGGAATGATTGCGACTGGATCAAGATTGTCAGCCGAATAATAACTGTCACCTTGAAATGATCGTCCTGGTAATCCCAATGGTACGCTTTGTTCATATCGCAACGCATCTCTAATAGGTAGAATCTGAGATGACGCCATCTTACCTTCTGAGCTAATTTCTCTAAGCATAGAATAATCATCTAAGACATAAAAGCCCCGACCAAATGTGCCAAGTACCAAGTCGTTTTCTCTCTTCTGAATGGCAATGTCTCTTACAGCAATTGTCGGTACACCGCTCTTCATTTGTTTCCAATGTGCACCACCATTTGTCGAGAAAAATACACCGAATTCTGTACCAACAAATAATAAGTTTTTATTGATGTGATCTTCTTCAAAAGCATAAACTGATCCTCTTTCTGGAAGATTGTTGCTTATTTTATTCCAACTCAAACCACCATTTGAACTTCTATATATGTACGGTTTGAAGTCGCCGTATTTATGATGATTGAAAGCTGCATACATGACATTGACATCATGCTGTGAGGCATAGACTGCATTGACATAGCTTCGATTAGGTACGCCACTGATATTGCTGACTTTCTTCCAGGAATTGCCGCCATCATTTGATACTTGAATCAAACCATCATCAGTACCTACAATCAATAGGTTTTCATCAATAGGAGATTCAGAAAAAGCAACGATGGTGCCATAAGGTGAGGTTGATCTGTTTTTTGCGACAGCATCAATGCCCCATAATTTGTCCATGACTTTCAGTTCGTTTCGGTTGATTTGTGCAGTTAAGTCGCCGCTTATAGTTTCCCAACTGTTGCCATAGTCATCCGTTCGGAACAATTTGTTGGCTGCAAAATATACACGGCCAGTTTTGTGATGACTAACTGCTAGCGGAGCATCCCAATTCCAGCGAAAGTTATTTTCACCTTTACCTGGTTTTGGTTGAATGCCTACTTCCTCACCACTTAGTTTATCATAGCGAACCAATACACCATACTGGGATTGAGCATATACGATATTTGGATTTTCAGGGTCGACTTGTGATTCGAATCCATCGCCACCATGGGTGATAAACCAATCTCTATTGGTAATACCGTGCTTTGTTATTGTTCTACTTGGTCCTCCCAAACTGAAATTATCTTGGGTGCCACCATATATATTATAAAAGGGTAAATCGTTGTCAACAGCGACTTTATAAAATTGGGTGACAGGAAGATTTGCTTTAAAGTCCCAATTTTTAGCGGCATCCCAAGTCTCATAGATTCCACCATCACAGCCAACAATCCAGTGTTGATTGTTTTTAGGATTGACCCACATACTATGGTTGTCAACATGTTTGTAATCTTCGCCACAATTCACGAAAGTCTTTCCACCATCTTTAGACACCTTCATCCAGGTATCCATCGCGTAGACGGTGTTTGGTTCAATTGGATCGGCAATGATCTCTTGATAATAATTTCCACTAGTAGAATATCCGCCTTGCTTCTCCCAGCTTACACCTTCATTTGTAGATTTATAAAAACCACCTTTTCCTTCTGCAGCTTCTACAATAGCATAGATGATATTTGGATCTGCGGGACTGATGGCCAAGCCAATTCTACCAAGATCAACCTTTGGCAGTCCATTATTTATTTCGCTCCAAGTTGCTCCGCCATCTGTGGTTTTATGTAAACCAGAAGAAGGACCTCCACCCAAATAGGTAAAGACATGTCTCCGTCTTTGATGAGCTGAAGCATACATTATATTGGGATCCCTGGGATCCATCACAAGGTCACTAATGCCAGTATGCTGATCAACAGTTAGAGATGCTGTCCAAGTCTTTCCGCCATCTTGTGTGACATAGACACCTCTATCACCGCCGCTATTCCAAAGGGGGCCAATTGCAGCTACATAGACAACATCAGAGTTGTCTGGATGTACAATTATTTTACCGATATGCTCTGAGGATTTTAGCCCTGTATTTGTCCAGCTGGAACCGCCATTGGTAGATTTATACACACCATCTCCATAGGCAACACTTCTTTGGCCATTGTTTTCTCCAGTACCTACCCAGATTGTATTTGAATTGTTGGGGTCGATTGTGACACAACCAATAGAGTAAGAGCCTTCACCATCAAAGATCGGTTTGAAGGTAGTGCCATTGTTTATTGTTTTCCATACGCCACCACTTGCTACTGCGACATAATATTCAAATGGATTGCTTTCATTAAAAGCGATGTCTGCAATTCTACCTGAAGTAATCGCAGGACCTATACTTCTAAATTTCATTCCAGAGATAGAAAGCTCATCAAGTGCGTGTTTTGTTTCTTCGGATTTCTTGTTTTTGTTTTTCTTTTTTTGTGAAAAACCATCTGTTTGGAAGAGGAATAAACAGAGTATTATACTGAAGAATAGTTTTGTGTTTAGGTGCTTCATATGATCTGTAATATATGTTTAAGACAAGCTAAATATAAATTCTCTAAATACCAGATATTTTATTCTTAATGCTATAATACTGAGGTAAAATGAATTGGGATTTTCAAAATCATTTTACGTCAGTTATATTTATATAAATCTCCTTGTAAATATTTTAGTCCTGAATCGCAAGCGACTGTTACTATCTTTTTCCCCTTACCAATTATTTTTGCTCGTTGAATTGCAGCCCACATATTTGCACCAGAGCTAGCGCCGCTAAAAACACCTTCGATTCTTGCTAAATCTTTCGCAGTGTTATAGGCGTCTTCATCTTTCACAGGCATGATTAAGTCCACTAAATCCATTCGAAATATACCAGGTATAAATCCTGCCCCCATACCTTCGAGCCTATGTGTACCCGAGGTGTCTCCACCAGATAAGGTTCTGACATTGAAAGGCTCTACTGGGATACATTTAATGTGAGGTGTTTTCTGTTTGAAAATTTCTGCGTTTCCTGAGAAACAACCGCCCGTTCCTACTCCAGCAATAAACTCATCTATGTCAACTCCCAATTCATCAATTATTTCATTTGCCATTTTATGATAAGCGTTTCGATTATCAATGTTATTAAATTGATTTGTATAAAATGTATTTGGTTGAAGAGCTAATTCCCTTACTTTTTCAAGAGCAGTATCAATTACATTCGCTGTTATTTTTCCATTTTCACTTGGTACTAAATCTAATGTTGCTCCGAAGGCCCTCATCGTTTGTAATTTCTCTTTCGCAAATGCATCGGAAGAAACAAAATGAGATTTATATCCTTTGGCGGAGCAGATCATTGCCAAAGAGCTTCCTGTGCTTCCTCCTGTATAATCAACTACAGTTCCACCTTTTTGTAACTCTCCTCTTTTTTCCGCACCTTCGATCATCGTCAAGGCCATTCTGTCCTTCATGCTTCCTGTAGGATTGGCACCTTCGAATTTCACATAAATATCCGCACTATCTGAATCGGTGAGATGTTGAATTTTTATGAGTGGTGTGTTTCCTATTCCATTCATGTTATGTAGTGACTACAAGAGTTATTATCAACATATCTAATTTTAGACAATACACTTTGCGTGTAATTGCATTGTAGATATGTTACATATGAATTATGGTTTTATAATTTTTGTCAGAAATATTTTATTTGAATCACTATCGAATAATTTAAGGTAGTATATGGATGGCAATAATTTTTCAATATCAATGTAGTTTTTATCTATTGTAAATTGATCAATAATGCTTCCGTTTGAGTTTAAAATAAATGCTTTGTATCCTAGATAATTATTTTCAAAAAATAACTTATCAATACTGGGATTAGGATAGACATTAATTTCGTTTACGATAGGAGTAATATTAAAAATACTCGTAGTTTGATCTTCTAGATTTATAATTAGAAAATCACTATCACCATTATTATCTCCAGGTACATTTCCATCATTCGAATAACTAAAACCTCCTATCAATAAGCTATTTCCATCTGAAATAATATCAGTCAAAATATCGCCTCCCGATCCTCCGTAATTATTTTCCCAAATTAGAGATCCGTCTTCTTCATTAATGTTAATTACCCAATAATCGTTAGCTCCTCCTAAATGTCCGTTTTGTATATCTCCATCATTTGAGCGTGTAAATCCTCCTAAATAAATGTTGTTATTACTACCTTTTTCAATTGTAAATACTCTATCCCATTCTGAACCTCCATAAGATTTAGACCATATAATTAATCCTTCCGAATCTAATTTAAACGCAACGAAATCAAATTCACCGTGATTATCCATATTGATGTCATGATCATTGGATCTAGATTCTCCTGCTAATATCAGATCACCATTCTCTAACTCGAGTGGATAAAAGGAGAAATCTGGATTTGTGCCACCAATAGTATGATTCCAAATCTCTTCACCAAATATGTCTGTTTTTACAACCCAAAAATCTGCTTCATTACCATTGTTTATAAATGAAAAAGAATGACCTGCCAGGATAAGATCATTGGACTTAGTCTTTATCATCGAACTGAGCTGATCAGAATTATTCCCTCCTAAACTTTTGCTGTTAATCAACTCCCCCTCTTCATTTATCCAAATTAGCCAAAAGTCATTTGAACCAATATCATCAACAATATCCCCGTCAGTAGAACCTGATGTTCCTGCTAGTATGTAACCTGAAACATTGCTTACTACAGAAAAGGCTTGATCATGTAGAGAGCCGCCATAAGTTTTGGACCAAATTACATCACCATTTAGATTGATTTTTACAGCTAGATAATTATTTGTTCCTAAATTAAATCCTCTGCTATCTATCATTCTTGGTCTGAGACTTCCAATTATGATGTATTCATCTCCTCCATTATTCGCATTAATTATTTGATTGATGAACATGTTTGATTCTGGATATTGAACTTTTATTTCTGAGATAAATTTACCTGTGGAATCAATTTCCATAACTACTAGTTCAGAGTCCTCTTCGCTTACTTGCCTACTGCCAGCTAATAATATGTTAGAATTCTCAGCTATTATCATTGAACCAAATTGTTCCATTGATTCTGATCCATATGATTTTGACCAGTTAATTTTTTGTTGGCTGTAAAGCTGTAGACAGATTAATAATATGAATGTTGTAAGTATTGTCTTTTGCATTTTCAGTATTTTGTTTTGTGTGTTTCGGAATTGCCGAGAACGCTAACATATTAGGAAAACCTAGGTCTCTGAACAAATTACTGCTTCTTTTTTTGTTAAAATTTCTTCTTCCTATTTCATCATCCAATTATTTCTATTAGATTTGTTGGCTTTTCCGTCAAGGAAGGGACGATATTTTCGACACACTAAAAATAGTAAATACGCATGTTCGACCGCGCTGTCTTACATCTGGACCTCGACTGCTTTTTTGTATCAGTGGAGTGTCTCAAAAATTCTTCCTTCAAAGGGAAACCGCTGATTATCGGCGGGACGAGTCGACGTGGAGTCGTCGCATCTTGTAGTTATGAGGCACGACGCTTTGGTGTACATTCTGCGATGCCGATGAAGATGGCTTTGCGTCTTTGTCCCGATGCATTGGTGATTAAGGGAGACGGTGATAGTTACTCGTATTATTCAAAACTTGTCACACAAATTATCGCAGAAGATGCACCACTTTTAGAGAAAGCATCGGTTGATGAATTCTATATTGACATGACAGGTATGGATCGTTTCTTTGGTTGTCTGTCGTGGTCTAAAGAACTTCGTCATCGTATCATTAAAGAATCCGGATTGCCAATTTCTTTTGGTCTATCCGTCAACAAACTGGTCTCAAAAGTGAGTGCCGGTGAAGGCAAACCAAATGGTGAAACAGAAGTGCCCCGCGGCACGGAAAAGGCATTTCTGTCACCATTGCCTGTTCGTAAAATTCCAGGTGTTGGCAAAGAGACCCACAAGAAACTCAGTTTCATGGGCGTCCGTCATGTCAAGACCTTGAGCCAAATTCCTGTCCGTTTACTCGAACGCGAGTTTGGCAAATTCGGCAAAAATCTTTGGGAAAAAGCCAATGCTATTGACAGCACACCTGTCATACCATACAGTGAAAAAAAATCCATCTCCAAAGAGCGAACTTTCATGGAAGACACGCTCGACCTACAGATGATCAGACATAAATTGATGGGACTGGTCGATAAACTGGCCTACGAACTTCGCAATACATTGAAGCTCACTTCTTGCGTCACGGTCAAAATCCGATACGCAGATTTCAATACCTACACGAAGCAACGACGCATTGCCTACACAGCAAATGACAGTACTTTAATTCGCCACACGCATGAATTATTTGACAGACTCTATGACCGACGCCAACTGATCCGATTGATTGGTGTGAAGTTTAGTGGCCTAGTTCCCGGCCATTACCAGATCAGTTTATTTGATGACAGTATGAAAGCCATTAGTCTGTTGGAGCAACGGGATCGGATTAGGAAGAGATTTGGCGAAAACGCTATTGGATTTGCAGCAGCTATTTAATGTCGCCAAAAGTGTTGAGTGTTGAGTGATGAAGGTTGCCTTCGACATCCAGTGTTTAGTTAGTAGATGTCAAGGTGGTCTACGTAGTGGGAAGGTTCCCCTTTAGGGGCTAGGGGCGAGAAGAGCATTACAGTATTAATGTAAAATTGATTTACTATGAAAAAGAAAGTGATTGAACAGAAAAGTTTTGATTTTGCTCTTAGAATTATTGAGTTATACAAAGTACTATCAGAAAAAAATGAATACGTCTTATCAAGACAATTGCTAAAATCAGGTACTAGTATCGGCGCTAATGTGCAAGAAGCTCAAGCTGCGCAGAGTAAGAAAGATTTCATTGCAAAAATGTCAATTTCATCAAAAGAAGCAAGAGAAACGTTGTACTGGTTAAAGTTGATAGAAGCTAGTCAATTAATCAATTATGACTTCACCAATTTAAAAACCGAAATCCACGATATCATCCGCATCTTAACAGCCATCGTAAAAACAGCTCAAACCAATAACTAAGATTTACTACTATGTTCTTGTCTCCACTCAACACCTGCCTCTCCGCAGACATACCCAATCCTCCCCGAAAACGAAGTTTTCGAAATCACTCAACACCTACCTCTCCACGAGCAAACCCACCCCTCTCCGAAAACGAAGTTTTCAAAAACTCAACACTTAACACCTACCTTTCGGCAGGCAGGCTCAACACCCCTGAAAACGAAGTTTTCGATCACTCAACACCTACCTTTCGGCAGGCAGGCTCAACACCCCTCGAAAACGAAGTTTTCGATCACTCAACACTCAACACT
>CAYNMW010000046.1:21209-26670 GCA_964398295.1 uncultured Saprospiraceae bacterium
GGCAGGCTCAACACCCCTCGAAAACGAAGTTTTCGATCACTCAACACTCAACACTTTCAAATACATTTTATGTATTTGAATAACCATACATATTATAGTTTAAAATACGGCACCCTTTCCCCACAGGAACTCGCCGCCCACGCCGCCCAACACGGCATCACCAGCCTAGCCCTCACCGATATCAACAACACTTCCTGTGCATACCAATTCATCAAAGCCTGCGAGAAGCACGACATCAAACCCATCCTCGGCATCGAATTCCGCAACACCCCACAAACCCCCAAGCTCGACACTACTAAAAAAGATAAACCCGACTCTCGACCCTACACTAATAACTCAACACTCAACACTCAACACTCAACACTCCTTTATATAGCTCTCGCCAAAAACAAAGAAGGTTGGCGCGAGCTCTGCCAACACCTCACGCGCAGTTCGCTTGAAAATACTCCGCTTCCAGTTAATGCACCCGCTTTCGAACATGCGTATGTCATCTATCGAAAACTGCCGCCACATAAGGGCATCAAACAACTGCGTGACAACGAATACATCGGTGTTGCTCCAGATGAAGTTAACCGTTTGTATTCGTCTTATCTGAAAGACCATCAGGATAAACTGGTCATTTTTAGTCCAGTTACCTTTCTTGATCAAGATGGATTTAAAATACATAAATTGCTGCGCTGTATCGACCTCAACATCATTATTGGTAAACTTGATCGACAACATCATGCGAGAGGCAATGAAGTTTTTTATACGCCAGCACAATTGGAAAAAATCTATGAACAATATCCAAAGATTATAAAAAACACCAAACGCTTGATGGACAGTTGTTCCATAGACATGTGTGATCAACCAAGGAATAACCGACAGACATTTACAGGTTCACTTGCTGGTGATGTCGAACTGCTGCGTAAGTTATCCGTCAATGGCTGCATCCGTCGCTATGGTAAACACAACCGAAAAGCGATGACGCGGACACTCAAAGAATTGAAGGTGATCCACCAACTTGGTTTCGCGCCATATTTTCTGATCACTTGGGATATTGTTCGCTATGCGCAGACAGCAGGTTACCACCACGTAGGTCGGGGAAGTGGTGCCAATTCAATCGTTGCATACAATCTATATATCACGGATGTTGACCCGCTTGATTTGGATCTCTACTTTGAGCGGTTCATCAATCCACATCGGAGTTCGCCACCAGATTTTGATATCGATTTTTCCTGGGATGAGCGAGATGATGTGACTGATTATGTATTTAAGCGATACGGGACAGAGTATACGGCTTTGCTTGCTACGTATAATACCTTCAAAGGAAAGTCAATCATTCGCGAACTCGGTAAAGTGGTTGGTTTGCCCAAAGCAGATATCGACATCATTGTCAACGAACCATACAATGATAGTAAGCACCATCCGTTTGCCAAACATATTTTCCGTTACGGAGGAATGATGGAAGGCTTTCCCAATTATCTATCCATTCATGCTGGTGGTATTTTGATTAGTGAACGACCACTAAATTATCATACAGCATTGCAGATGATGCCAAAGGGTTTTCCGATCACACATTTTGATATGTATGGCGCGGAAGATTTGGAATTTCACAAATATGATGTGCTGAGTCAACGTGGTCTTGGACACATTAAAGATGCGGTGAAGTTGATTGCCCAAAACAAAGGGATGGCTGTCGACATTCGTGATATTCCTAAACTGAAAGAAGATCCTGAAGTAAAGGCACAATTGAAATCGGGTCAGTGCATTGGTTGCTTTTATATTGAGTCACCGGCAATGCGAGGCTTGCTGAGTAAGCTCAAGTGTGACAACTATGTTCATTTGGTTGCTGCCAGTTCGATTATCCGTCCCGGTGTTGCGAAGTCAGGGATGATGCGGGAGTACATCAAGCGCTTTCACGATCCAGATAGTTTCAATCACATACATCCAGTGTTTGAGGAGCACTTGGGTGAGACATTTGGGGTGATGGTATATCAAGAAGATGTGATGAAAATAGTACATCATTTTTCTGGACTGGACCTGGATGAGTCTGACGTCTTGCGACGAATTATGACAGGTAAGAAAAAAAGCTCGGACACCTTTCATCGTTTGCGCGAAAAATATTTCCACAATTGTAAACAACGCGGCTATCCGCAGTCCTTAAGTGAGGAAGTATGGCGACAGATTGCGAGCTTTAGCGGCTACTCCTTTTGCAAGGCCCACTCTGCCAGTTTTGCAGTAGAGTCATTCCAGAGTTTATATCTCAAGACCTACTATCCCCGAGAGTTTATGGTGGCGGTGATCAATAATTTTGGTGGCTTTTATCGCACAGAAGTGTATGTACATGAAGCCCGAATGTGTGGCGCTAATATAGAAGCGCCATGCATAAACAACAGTACGTATTTGACAAATATTTATGGAGATGATGTCTACATTGGTCTGATTCACATTGCCGATTTGCAACGTAAGTTGGCGCAGCAAATCGTACACGAAAGATTGATGAACGGTGACTATCGCAGTATGCAGGATTTTGTCAGTCGGATTGATATCCGAAAAGATCAGCTGGAGATTTTGATCAGGATCGGGGCTTTCCGATTTACGCAACTTAATAAATATGAATTGATGTGGGAAAAGAATGCAGTACACAATCCCGTAATCAAGCATCATGGAGACAAAGGATTGTTTGACATAGAAGCGGAGACATTTAGTTTACCAACTTTGGTGGAAGGACCATTTGAACAAGCATTCGATGAGATTGAGTTATTGGGTTTTCCTTTATGCTCGCCATTTGATTTGTTAACCACTGATTATCGTGGACAGATAGTCGCGGATGATTTAAAAAAATGTCTTGGCAAACGGGTGCAGATGATGGGTTATTATGTGGCACAAAAACACGTAACGACAGTCAATCGCAAACACATGAGTTTTGGTACCTGGTTAGATTGTCACGGCAAATTTTTTGATACGACACATTTCCCACCTTCATTGGCGGCGCATCCATTTCGTGGACGAGGCTGCTATGTGATTACTGGAAAGATTGTGGAAGATTTTGGATTTCCGAGTATGGATGTAGAGAAAATGGAGAGGTTGCCTTATGTGAAGGATGAGCGGTATTGAGTAATCTTAAATTCTTATTTTTTCAGGTTAACATTTCTGATACTAAATGATAGAGGAGAGAAAACCAAATTGTTTCCCCTCCTGTCGTCATGCAAAGTTATTTCGAAATAACAATCTCTTTAATTTGATCCATCACCTGACTACCTCCATTGACAGTGATCTCACCAATTTTATCGGCAATTTTTTCCATGTATTCCATTTCTTTCAACTTCAATAACATGGCATTATCTTCCATCAACTTAGCAGTATTCAATAAGCTTCTGGTAGAGGCAGTCTCTTCTTGTCTCATGACCAAGTTTGCCTGTGCCTTCTTTTGCGCAATCAAAACTTGATTCATAATGTCTTTCACATCTCCAGGTAAAATGATGTCTTTAATACCACCTGAAATTAATTCAACACCTAAGAGATCTACTGTGTCGCTCGTCACTGACATGATATATGAACCAACATCTTCTTTCTTAGCCAACAACTGATCTAAAGTCATATTGCTGATATACTCTCTCAACAATAATTGAATTTTAGTATACAATTGAGTGGCATAATCTTTCACTTCGTACAAGGCTTGGTAAACATTAATGACTTGGTATTGAACACTGAAATTAATTCTGATACCTACCTTATCCTTGGTCAAGATTTCCTGTCCAGCAATTGGCATGATTTGAATTCTCATGTCTACTGTTTGGATATTGACATTTCTATCTACATTCCAAAATTGATGTAAACCTGAATCTAACATCTTTTCATATTTACCATTGACAGTCAACATCGCTTTCTCCCATGGATTGATTTCGCATGTCTTTACATACGGTTTCAATTCAATTTTATTCAATATCTGTGACGGTACATCTTCACCAATTAATGGAGTAGATACATCTACATTTAAGACTTCATAAGTGATGGGACTATTCCAGTACAAATATTTACCAGGTGCTAATACTCTAGAGAATAATCCATTCTTCATTTCAATACCAAGTTCATTGTCTTGTACTTTTATGATCTTCATTTCGAAATCTAGATATCCACTTTCTAAGTAGATTTCCCAGGTATCATCCAAAGTAATTGGCGAAAGAATATTGATAAATTCAACACGCTTATTACAGGTGATCCAATATCGACCTTCCGTTTGGACATCAATTAATCTATCTCTTTTTGTGATTAATGCAATTTGATTTGCAAATACTGTAATACGTTTCATAATGAATATTTTAATCTTTTTTATTAATTAAAAAGACAATCCTCCTCAGATTCAAACTTATAATTGCGGAAACTT
Organism: uncultured Saprospiraceae bacterium; assembly: GCA_964398295.1. GTDB lineage: Bacteria > Bacteroidota > Bacteroidia > Chitinophagales > Saprospiraceae > CALFUK01. Next base: position 25,579 of record CAYNMW010000046.1, read on the forward strand.
TATTGAGTAAATTAAGCCTGATCGTTTTACTCGCTTTTCTATTCTACTCGTTCTATTTTTACAAAGTAAAAAAGCAACGGTATAAAAGAAAAATGAACGACTCAAATCAATTTTAATAAACGGTATCCTAAAATTTACAGGCGCTTATCTGAATTGTTATCAAGGTCACTTTTGTGAACTTGGCAACGCGAATCATTAGAGAATTGTCTAGTGCGGTGACAGTTAAGGAGTTGTCGCTCCTCTTAAATAGAAGGGAATTCTATCGCTCTACCAATTAAGCCATAAGACCAAATGAAGTCTTAGCAGGATTCGAACCTACAACCTACAGATTATCAAGCATTCAATTTAACTAGCTAGTACATCATACCTTATTTGTCAGGTGATACTGCTGAGCTATACAGAAACTCTAGCTTCAGCTACGTATTGAATATCTTGTTCTTTAAGCACTAGTGCTTTTCTCTTTTATTATTTCAATTTTTAATGACTACCAACGTTTTCGTAATCATAATACAAACATAGATTCTTATTACGCAATGAATTTGCGTAGTAAAAATACTTTGGGTGACCTCGGGATTCGAACCCTGTTCTTCTCAACCACAATGAGATATTTTACCTATTAAACTAAGGCCACTATATATAAATGTCAGAGTTGTCTGAAAAGGATTTGAACCCTTACCTCATGAACCAAAATCATACGTCCTACCATTAGACGATCAGACAATGTGGTGCTGATTAAAGTAGTATGGAATTTCCAAACTACTTTACGTCATTAGCAGTGCTGACGGGATTCGAACCCGCAACGTTCCGAGAGACAGTCGGATACTCTAGCCGTTGAGTTACAGCACTATAATTATGTGAAATAAAAAAGCATCTCCTTTGTGAAGGAGATGCTTTATGATTAGGCTTTATGTATATCTAAATCATATCATTGTTTTCTCCTCCGAAAAAGTGTATCTCTTTCTTGTAGCTGCATATCTCGTTTGTCAATGCTAAGCGTATGTATGTTTACTGTTTTCATTTTAATAATTTGACAATGCAAAGGTAAAGACTAAAAAGTTATATTTCCAAATAAAATATAATTTAAATAATTGA
>CAYNMW010000047.1:0-3439 GCA_964398295.1 uncultured Saprospiraceae bacterium
AGCTACAGTTTTTCTCGCTTTTTTGGAAAGTGGAGCGTTACTAGGTGCTTTTATGATTAACCCTTCAATACACTACTTAAAATGAATACCCTCACAGAACGTGAAATCGATAGGATCATTGAAATGGCATGGGAAGACAGGACCCCATTTGAAGCCATTAAATTTCAATTTGATTTGTCCGAAGGTGAAGTAATTCGTCTTATGCGGAGGCAATTAAAGTTATCAAGCTTTAAGCGGTGGAGAAAACGAGCACAAACCATCAGTCAAAAACATGTAAAAAAACGTGACCCGTCTATCAACCGATTTAAATGCTCAAGGCAGAAAATGATTAGCAACAATAAAATTTCCAAACGATAGTAGTTCCCTCTGATTTACCTAAGTTGCATATCGAATGATTGCAGCTGATAGACCTTTATACACAAGATCTTTCTTTGTCTTATGCATTAGCTATGCCTTATTTGGTAGCAGTTTCAATATGATTATTCCAGAACTGCCATCATTTTTATCCAGCATGGGCGGGGAGGAGTATAAGGGCTTCATAATTTCATTGTTTACCCTCACAGCTGGGTTATCCAGACCGATAAGCGGCAAATTAGCAGATACGATAGGTCGTGTTCCAGTAATTATGTTTGGGACTGTCGTATGCATAGTGTGCAGTTTATTTTATCCACTATTGAGTACGGTGGGTGGATTTTTATTGTTGCGTTTATGCCATGGATTTTCAACAGGTTTCACACCTACAGCAATGACTGCTTATGTAGCGGATATTGTACCTGTCCATCGCCGGGGAGAGGCTATGGGTATCTTAGGTGTTAGTATGAATGTTGGCACCTCAATAGGTCCACCAGTTGGTAGCCAATTGGTATTGAGTTATTCTCTAAATACGATGTTTTTTGCATCTTCTGCAGTTGCCGTACTATCAATGGTTCTTTTAACGGGCATTAGTGAAACTCTCGCGAATAAACAGAAGTTGAAGTTGGGGCATTTGAGGTTAAAGAAATCAGAAATCATTGATAGGAATAGTGTGATACCGGCCATTGTATGCGGTTTAATCTATTTGGGTTTAGGTGCTTTATTGACTGTAGCTCCAGACCAGTGTGATTTTTTGGGAGTGCGGAACAAGGGTTCATTTTTCACTAGTTTCACCGTATGCTCAATTTTATCAAGACTTTTCGCAGGTAAAGTATCAGACCGCTATGGAAGAGTGAAAGTCATTGCATTTTCTGTCGTATTGATGTGCATGTCTTATATCTTATTGGCCACGATAAATAGCCCGGTAGATTTGTTGGTGGCAACTGGATGTCTTGGTTTTTCGTTGGGTATTGCAGCTCCTGCCTTATTTGCCTGGACCATTGATCGCAGCAATGATTCGAATCGAGGTAAAGCAATGGGTACCATGTATATCGGACTTGAAGTTGCTATTGGTTCTGGAGCACTATTGAGTGCGTTTATTTATCAAAATAATCCAGCAAACTTCAAAGCGGTATTTTTGTTGATTTCTTTATTGACATCTTTTGCTATTTATTTTATCATTAGAGAAACGAGGCGTAATACATATGGATAGAGATAAAATTTTAGATCAAATCATCTTGGCTTTTAGGCAATTAATCGAGAAGCGCTATGAGTATAGTCTGTTGGCAACACATAAGGATTTACCTGTAACCTTCGATGCAGAGAAGGTGGACAGATTTAAACAATATTTTCTAGAGTACATTTATCCAGATCCGATAAAGAGACGAGAGCTTAATGAGGCATTTGATCAGTTAGATGGTTATACAAGTCAACCCAAAAAATTGCTGAGTATATTAATGGAGTCGGCACGTGTCGTATTTGCTTTTGGACGTTCATTACCCAAAATTTTGACAGCTGGATTTAGTGCACTCAGATCGTTTCAAGCCACAACTAAATTTGAACATAAACTTGTAGAAGCTGCAATTGAGTTTGGGATGACAGACACCATTGATGAAGAAGAAATGAAGCGGTTGTTGAGGTCATTGGATCAAAGTGAAATTGAATCTTTCATGTCACAAACAGAATCTCTATTTGCTACTTTGCATGATAGATCATTAGTTAAAAAGATAAAGACAATCGTGGAAACCTTGATTGAGAAAATGAAGAAAAAACCAGCCATTTTTACGGAAGAGGAGATCGATGGTCTAGAATTAGGTAAGGAGATCATAGTGAAAGGAGATGATCTGTTTCAGGAATTATCAGATGAGGATCAGCAGAATATTTTTTCTTTTATTATCGGATATGAGCGTGAGTTTTTTGAACGCTTGAGAATGAATGACACCGTTTAGCAACTAAAGTGAATGCTGACTTCATCTGACAGAAAGGATACCAAATCATATGTAATATATAATCCTTAATTTAGTGGAGTAAATGAGTGAAAATCAAACGATATTAGAAAAAGTATTACGAAAGCATGTTGATGCTTCAGAAGAACAAATTCAGTTTGCGCTCAATATTTCACCCAAAAAAAAATATAAAAAGGGAGACCACTTCTTAACACCAGATACTGTCTGCAATAAGATCGGTTTTATTGAGAGTGGTATTGCCATGATTTACAGATTGGAGTCAGATCAGAAAAAAGGAGTCATGGAATTTTATTCTGAGGGTGAATACATTACTGATTTTTACAGCTACATCCGGAAGCAACACTGTATGTTTCACATTATGTTTTTAGAAGACACTGTCGTATTCGAATATGAAAGAGATCAAATCCTGGATAAATTCAGACAGTCCATTAGTTGGGAGAGGTACGGAAGGTATATGTCAGAATCGGCCTATGTGAAAATAATGCAACAGGTATATGACAACAAGTTTTACAATTTGGAAGAGCGTTATTTACAATTGATTAATGACCGTTCAGAATTGTTTCAGCGAGTACCTCTCTATTTAATTGCTTCTTACCTAAATACAACACCGGAAACCATTTCCAGAATAAGAAGAAACCTATATAACAATGCCAGATAAAGGCAGAGAGTCCCTCACAGATATCCTCAATCATTTATCTGCAACATTATTACCTGAGACATTTCATTTCATCTCTATTGACCATGAGCAAATGCAATTGGTTGACATTAAAAATACATTTGCTACTGTCAATGAGACAGAAGGTCTGACTGTAATTGTTGAGGCAAAGTATAAAGATGATTTCCCCAATCAAGATGCAGCTGAATTTTCGTGTATCACACTTGCCGTTCATAGTTCATTGGAAGCAGTAGGGCTTACAGCTACTTTTTCTTCGGCGTTAGCAAAGGCGAATATCTCTTGTAATGTTATTGCAGGGTATTACCATGACCATATCTTTGTACAGAAGGCTAAGGCGAGAGAGGCGTTGGCTGTTATCGAGGCCTTGAAGAATCGATGAAATGAAATAGGCTGAAACCCATTTTTAAGGGAATGTCACCCCATTGGGCCCTTTGGGGTTTATCTA
>CAYNMW010000047.1:3539-26436 GCA_964398295.1 uncultured Saprospiraceae bacterium
TTTAAGTCAGAACTAATTCTGAGCATGTCGGATTGACTGCGTCGATCCCCAAGGTGACAATCCTGGCCAACAAATCAATCATTAAACTAAACTGAGCAGAAGGTCTCCGTACCACCCTGCATTTAAGTCAGAACTAATTCTGAGCATGTCGGATTGACTGCGTCGATCCCCAAGGTGACAATCCTGGCCAACAAATCAATCATTAAACGGAATGTTCCATTCCGTTTTTTTCTTTTCACAAATCTTGCTTAAGAGCGAGCTCTTCTGCAAGGTGTTGTGAAAAGAAAAACCCGCTGGCGCGGGTTTAATGATTGATTTGTTGCGGAGAGAGAGGGATTCGAACCCTCGGTACAGTTTCCCGTACACACGCTTTCCAAGCGTGCTCCTTAAGCCACTCGGACACCTCTCCGAAGGAAAGTGCAAATGTAAGAATACTATTGACCATACACCAATATTAGAAAGAGAGACATCTAGTTTATAGTTGATTTGTTGTATATATTATAAATAAAAAAATATGTGTAAAAGTGACCTGAACAGTTGAATGATATGGTGTTCAAAAAAACATTGGTCATATTCATTTTGTTTACTAAAACTTTCTATTTTTAGCTTGTAAAAGAAAATTTATATAACGAATAATAGTCGAAAACTTATCAAATCATGCGAAAATTTATTGTTCTACTAGGAGTCTTTTTTATAGCGGCCTACTTTGGGGCTTCTGATGTTGCAGCTCAAGAATCTGGGTCAGGCTTTCAGACTTTGAAAGAAAAGTTTATTGAGGGAGACTGGCAATTTATGAGCCTTGTACTAATCTGTTTAATCCTAGGATTAGCATTTTGTATAGAAAGAATTATTACACTAAACATAGCTACAGCAAATACAGACAAATTGTTGAGCAGAATTGACGAATCACTTGCAAATGGTGATATGGAAGGAGCTAAAGAAATAGCGAAATCTACCCCAGGACCTGCAGCAAGCGTATTATACGAAGGATTAAGAAATGCTCCTGGTGGTCCAGAGGCAGTAGAGAAAGCAATTGTATCTTATGGTTCAGTTCAAATGGGACTTCTTGAGAAAGGTTTGGTTTGGATCTCTTTATTCATCGCGATTGCACCGATGCTTGGCTTTATGGGTACGGTGATTGGTATGATTGGAGCATTTGATCGGATTGAAGCTGTTGGTGATATCTCTCCTGCAATTGTTGCCGGAGGTATCAAGGTTGCACTTTTAACTACAGTATTTGGTTTGATTGTGGCTATTATTTTACAGATACTTTATAACTATATCGTTTCGAAAATTGATGGTATCGTTAATAGAATGGAGGACTCCTCTATTGGCTTAGTCGACATCATGGCTAGAAATAACGTTTTTAAATAACACTTGGGAAAAACTAATTATGTATAATTTTCTAGTTAAACGAGGTCAACTATTCGCACTTCTTTTAGGAGTTGGAGTAGTTGCCATCTACCTAATAACCGTATTCTCAGGGTTGAGAAGTGCAGGTTATTCAACCTCAGATGATTTAAACCAAATCCTAAAAAATAACCCTGATGCAGATTTTGGATTTTTCGATTTAGGGATATATCTAACTGGTGGACTGATTGCTTTCGCAGCTGCCATCGCAGTGATTTTTGGATTGCTTCAGGTACTCAGATCTCCTAAAGGGGCGCTTAAAGGCATTATCGCAGTTGCAGCAATAGCAATATTATTTTTTGTATTAAGTAATATGGCTGAGGCAGAATCAACAGGTAAAATTGGTGAGCTTGTGCAGAGATTTAATGTATCTGACACCGTGAGTAAATACATTACTGGCGGATTACAAACGACTATGATCTTAGCGGCAGCATCCGCCTTATTTATGGTCCTTGGAGAAATTAGAAACATTTTCAAATAAGCAAATATGGCTAAGAAAAGTTCAAGAGATCGGATGAGTAATGAAGTGAATGCAGGCTCAATGGCTGATATTGCATTCCTTTTATTAATCTTCTTTCTCGTAACCACAACAATAGTCGAAGACAAAGGTGTCTTGGTCAAATTACCACCATGGTCTGATGAACCGCCAGACATTCAACAATTGAAAACACGTAATGTGTATTCTGTTCTAGTTAATGCGCAGAACCAACTCCTTGTAAGAGGGGAGCCTGCAGACTTAGAGACACTTAGAGAGAATGCGAAGGAATTTATCATGAATCCAGCGAAACGTCCAGATATGGCAGAAAAGCCTACAAAGGCGATTGTTTCTATGAAAAATGATAGAGGTACGAAATATGAGACTTACTTAGAAGTGTATAATGAGATAAAAGGTGCTTATAACGAATTGCGTAATGAAGCTGCAAAACGAAAGTTTGGCAGAGACTATGAATTCTGTAGCAAAGAACAAAGGAGAGAAATTCGAAATGAAATTCCTTTGGTTATCTCAGAAGCTGAACCAACTTCTTTCGGAGAAGAATAAAAAATAATCTATGTCAAAATTTAAAGATAGTAGTGGGAAAGAGACACCAGCTGTATCAACAGCATCACTTCCTGATATCATATTTATGTTGTTGTTTTTCTTTATGGTTGTAACAGTGTTAAGAGATGCAGAAAGGAAAGTGTCTGTTACCACTCCAAATGCTACAGAGCTGACAAAATTGGAGAAAAAATCATTGGTAAACTATATTTATATAGGTAGACCAATCGAGAAATACCAAGAGAAAGTAGGTACAAAACCACAAATTCAATTAGGTGATAAATTTGCCAAAGTTGCGGATATACCATTGTTCCTAGAAAAACACCGTGTCAAAGTTCCTGAAAGTCAAAGAGGTGCAATTAAAACTTCACTTCGTATCGATAAGGATGTGACCATGGGTATTGTAACCGATGTCAAAACATCTCTGCGAAAAGCTGGCCAGTTGGCTGTGAATTATTCAGCTAAACCTAGAGTATAGCTTTTCATATAACTGAAAATGAAAAAGGATCAATAATAAGTTTATTGATCCTTTTTTTTATGCAACATTGAGATATCAATGTTTAGCATATCCTAAATTTTCTAAATACTTATCTTAGGCGGTCCATAGATTTTACTATACGTTCATCTTTACGAATACCTCTTAGGGATATGCCCAGAAAGATAACAGCCAAAATAGGGAGGACTGATCCAACAAAAATGGACGCTTGATTCATTAAATCTGGAGTATCTCCAAAACCGAGGATCATTACCACAGCAAGAAGCACAATAGACAGTAGAATAGCCAGATAAACCAACTTCTGTTGCAATGACCGGTTTTTGTACACAAAGATAGCTATCAGCGCCACTAAAGCAGCTCCTATAGTCACACCAAGAAGGGCGGGGTGATCTTGAATGGTGTACTGTGAATCTGCGAAAAATCCACTCGTCGTTTGGTTACCTTTGAAGAAAGGAAAAACAAATACCAAACTTAATAGTATACAAGCTAGAAGTAAAAATATGGACTGAATTCGTTGGATCATCTGATTAATTTGAATGAGAATGCAATATTCCGAAGATTATTGGATTTATGGAAATTCATTCATATTCTTTTGACATTTATTCGTTGATTAATTGTTGTGTATTTTTAAAGTATGGCTCAACAAGTAAGGTCAAGTTACTGGGAACAAGACACCTATTTTAAACATTATGACATCATAATTATAGGTGGAGGGTTAGTTGGGCTTAGCACCGCACTTGCCTTAACTAAATGTGATGAAAAGCTTAACATAGCCGTACTTGAAAGGGGAGCTATTCCCACGGGTGCGTCTACCAGGAACGCTGGTTTCGCATGTTTTGGTAGTATATCCGAACTCGCTAGTGATTTAAATTCAATGTCTACAGATGAATTGAAGGCCTTGATCCAAATGAGAAAAACAGGTTTAGATAAATTGCGCAGTCTCGTAGACGATTCACAGATTGACTATGAAGAACTAGGTGGATTTGAATATTTTATATCAGGTGAAGAAGCGTTACATGAAAACTGCATCACTCGAATTGAGGAGTTTAATAAACTCGTTTTCGACGCAACGGGATTGGCCGAAACCTTTGAAGAGATTCAATCAGGTGATGTTGGCATTCGCTCGAAACTATCATTGATTAAAAACCGATATGAGGGACAACTACATCCAGCTAAAATGGTGCGTGCATTGGTAGATAAAGTTAGCAAAGTAGCGTCCGTTTTCTATGGTGCAGAGGTGGCATCCATTAACGAGACAAATGAGCAGTTAACCATCAAGTTGAAGGACTCCAGAGAGATGTCCTGTGACAAGCTGATTCATGCGACTAATGGATTTACTCAGCATCTCCAAGAAATACAAGATGTCATGCCTGTGAGAAATCAGGTATTTGTGACAAATCCTTTAGCTACAGTATCGTGGAAAGGTTGTTATCACTCTAGCGAAGGATATGTTTATTTTCGGCGAATAGGCAATCGAATATTGATTGGAGGAGCAAGACATAAATTTGAAGCAGAAAACATTGGAAGTTTTGGTATGTCTGGTGATGTCGAATCTTACTTAAGCTCATTTTTAACAGAACAATTGGGCATCAATGAATTAGTTCAATTTGAATATAAATGGAGTGGCATATTAGCAGTCGGTAGCCAGAAAAAGCCAATCATTAGGCAAGTTTCTCCTCGCCAATATATTGGGATACGAATGGGAGGTATGGGTGTAGCAATTGGTTGTCTAGTTGGGGAAGAATTAGCCAAATTAGTGGTAAATGCTAGATGATCCAGGTGACTCTCAATTTTGGTAGTTTGCGAAATCTAATGCTGGATTTGTATAGATTTTTATGATTCATTTAACTTCTGTTGGAGAATTACCCTCGTATGTTTGCTGTCAGATGTATCCGATGACTACAACAGATAAACGTAGAATTTCGTTTTGATTGTTGGACGAATGAAAAACATATTAGTTCATATCACCCTGTTTTTTTTAATTGCTGCGGCGAGTACAGCTCAAACAGATACGCTTAGTCAAGATGGTATTCAACACCAGGAAAAATCTTGGATAAGATCGACAACAGATAGTATCGTAATTGATTCTCTTTCAGGTGATGTTATCTTCTTTCAAGACAGCATGGTTATGTATTGTGATTCTGCGATCATTAAAAATGAAATAGATATTATTGCATGGGGCAATGTCGCCTTAGTCCAACGGGATACCATCGAAACATTTAGTGATAGCTTGACCTATAATGCGTTAACCAGAAAATCTAAACTGACAGGTCAAGTTGTATTGCAAAATGGAAGCGAACGTTTGGTCACAGATATTTTACATTATGATTTAAATACAGAAATAGCTGATTATTATACTGGTGCTGAGATGACCAAAGACGACGTTGTGTTACGGAGCGATAGAGGAAGGTATTATGTGTCGAGAAAACTGGCGTATTTCAATTCCAATGTACAGGTTGTTGATTCTACTTTCATGATGTGGACAGATTCGCTGAAGTATAATCTGCGTACAGACAGAGCAAATTTTTTTGGGCCTACCAGGATAAATCAAAAAGAGGCAAAATTGTATTGTGAGCAAGGGCACTATGATTTACCTGATCGATCTGCCCAGTTAAATGTAAATGCCCAGTACGAAAGTGATTCGTTGATAGCATCTGCAGACCAATTGTTTTATGATGGAAAGAGTAAGGAGATTGTCCTTCAAGGTAATGCTAAGTTTAAAAATAATACTGGCTATGGCGAATCTATCCAAATAGTACACAATGAAGAAACTAAGATCTCTGTGTTGACAGGCGATGCTCACTTTATAACCGATGAACGCAATATCCGAGCTGATGTCATTGAACACAATAGTCTGGATGACTCGTTTAGTACAAGAGGGCAAATGGAATTGACAGAGGAAGAACAAATCTTATTGGCTAGTAAGTTTTACACAAAGCCTGAATCTACCATAAAAATTGCTGAAGGTGACGTTCTATGGCGAGACACATTAGAGAATATCGAATTAATGAGTGATAGTCTCTTTCTTGATGATACAGATAATTCTGTAATAGCAACCAATGAAACATTTAAACCGCTCATGAGAAAAATCAATGACAGTGATACCATTTGGTTATCAGCTGAAACTATAGCTGCTGCTGAAAAGGAAGACTCAATCGGCATACAAAAGATTTTTAATGCCACTCAGAATGTCAAAGTATTGAGTAATGCATTCCAGGCTGTGAGCAATGTTCTCCAATTCAATAATTCGGATTCCACTTTGACATTTTCTTCTAATCCTTTGATGTGGGTCGACTCTACACAATTTAAAGCAGACACAATCCAAATAGTCATGGTCAATGACGAACCTTCTATACTACATTTGAAAGAAAATGCCATCATTGTCATTGAATCATATCCTACAGTCTATGACCAAATCAAAGGGAAAGAGGTAACAGTCTGGCTATCAGATGAGCAGATTGATTCCATGTATGTAAAAGGAAATGCACAATCTGTATATTTCATGAAAGATGACAATGAAGCATATATTGGAGCAGATAAAACAGAATGTAGTTCAATCAAGTTTCATTTTGAAGACGAAGAATTGATAAGAATACAGTCAGATACAAAACCAACTTCTATATTTGTTCCGATGAGTGGTATAAATTTGAAGGAGCATGAATTACCTGGCTTTGGATGGTTTATCGAAGAAAGGCCACTGGTTTTAACTGATTTGGAAGTTGATGTCTCTCATGAATTTGAATAATACCATTGTTTGTTTTTTGTTTTGTTTTAGTTTGTTTGCACAAGCAGATAAGCCAGCTGATTTATTGAATGAAGCTGAGAAAATGTTGAAGCAACAAAACAATACTGATGCCATACAATTATTTGAAGAGTTAGTGGCTCAAGGTTATGTTAATCAGCAAGTATATTACAATCTTGGTACTGTCTATGCAAGTGAGTCTGAACCAGCAAAGGCAGTTTTGTATTTAAGGAAAGCACTTAAGTTAAGTCCTATGGATGCTAAGGCAAAAGCAAATTTGGCCTTAGCTAGAGGGAGTGTAAAAGCACAAGTAATCGATATTCCTGAGTTCTTTTTGTTGAGATATTGGAAGTCAATGTCTAATGTGTTTTCGTCTGGCAGTTGGGCAATCTTGGGCTTGTTGTTACTTATCCTATCCGTATTTGCCTTTTATCGTTGGCTGTTTGGCACTGTTGTAAGCAAGAAAAAGCAAGCCTTCTATGGATTAATTATTTGCTTGGGTTTGTTTTTCTTGAGCATTGCATCAGGATGGTCAAAACATCGGATGGAGACGTCAACAAATCAACTTGTAGTAATGGAATCTATACCCATGTTTGAAGGACCAGATAATAGAAGTGGCGAATTGCAAACGCTTAGTCCAGGGATAGAATGTGTTGTTCTAGATGAAATCAGCAATTACCTAAAGGTAAAACTTCGAGATCACGAAATCGGATGGATAACAAATGAAAAAATTAGAAGAATCTAGATTTACTCTTCTTCCTGACTTGCTTGAACTGTAGGAACAGCTTTTTTAGCAGGGGCAGCTTTCTTTATTGGAGCAACTTTTTCTTCTACAATCTCACCTCCAATTGGTGCAATGCTAATGAAAGTTCGATTAAGTCTTTTCTTGTTAAAGACAACTGTACCATCAACCAAAGCATGTAAAGTGTGATCTTTACCCATTCCCACATTCTCACCAGGATGAAATTTAGTGCCTCTTTGACGAACAATAATGTTGCCTGCTCTAGCATATTGACCACCAAAAAGTTTGACACCTAAACGTTTACTATTACTATCACGTCCATTATCCGTACTACCTACACCTTTTTTATGAGCCATTGTATGCGATTTTTGTGTTGACTTTAGATAGAGTCAATTTTTAATTTTGTGAAAGACTGTCTGTGTCCATTTCTGACTTTGTATCCTTTTCTTCTCTTTTTCTTAAATACGATCACTTTGTCTCCTTTTTGGTGACCGAGGATTGTTGCATGTACAGAAGCTCCGGATACTGTGGGCGTACCAACCGTTGTCCCAGCATCACCTGATACAAGTAATACTTCTTCAAAAGAGACTTTATCTCCTTCTTCTCCAGAAAGTTGATGTACAAAGATTTCATCTCCTTGAGAAACTTTGAATTGTTGACCAGCGATTGTTACGATTGCAAACATGATTTTAGATTTACTTTTTGCAAATGGAGTGCAAAGATATAACTAAAAACCCATTTAAGAAACAATTATTTGCTAGATTCTTCAAAGAAATCGCGTAATCTGAATTGCACATCTATTACTTCACCAGATCGTTCAATTTTCATTTTAATCTTCTTCCCATCCTTTTTTTGCAACAAATTGGTGATTTTGTCCAAAGTCCATGACTTGCTTTTCCAAAACCCAATTTTCTTGATGACATCTCCTGGAAGTATTCCTGCTTCAGAGGCTGGAGTGTTTGGGAACACATCTTTGACGTAAAATTGGTTCAGATCTTGACCAAATGCAAAGATGATAAGGCCACTTTTATCGTAGTTGAATTTCTCATTGTAACGCTTTCTGGGTTTCACATACAGCTTCGAATTCATGTAGTCAATGTATAGTGAGAATCGACTGAGTAACTCATTGCCGAGTATACCATTTCTGACGATAGGTACATTTTCATCATTGAGGTACCTCAAATCTTGAAAAAGTGTCAATACATTGTTAAATGAAAATTGCCCAAAAGAAAGCCCGTGCACCTTACCAATGTAGCCAACAAGATTACCGCTAATGCCATGACCAATAGTACCATTGATCACAAATGGAGGTATGACAATAGAACTATCCGTATTGGCATGAAGAAGATATGGAATTGCAGCTCCCGTATCTATCAACAATTTCGTATTCAGCGTATCAGTAGGTGACATGATTGCTTTCGTTGATAGATATGGCTTGTTGCCATTGATCTCAATGTCAAAGCTTGTATATCCTTTTTTCTTTAATGTAAAATTTGTTGGATGGTGCAAGCGAATTTTATCCTTATTATAATCAATTTCGACCACAAGGCCTCTAAAGAAACTACCTCCAATGATTCCATCGATATCAAAGCCAAGACTCTCCTGAAACAAATCTAGTTCCTCTTCAAGTACAAGTACATCACGTGGTACTACAATTTGATCTTCTAATCGAATACCAATATTTCGCACGATTAAGGCATACGTGCTATTGGCTTGCAAGTCAGATCCTCTTATCTCTATTCTTTTGGAATATTCGATCCCGAGTAAATCTGCATAGGATTTGTGAAACAGGATAGTATGATCTGCTCCTGTATCAAAAATGAATGTCAACGGTAGTCTGTTGTCAAAGTGGAGATCAAACGTAATGAAACCATTTTGCATCTCGAATGGAATCTCTTTGTTTGATGCTCCATTTAATATATCGATTCCTAAACGCTGTGCAAATAGTGCAGGAGAGGTGAGTAGACCTATAAATATTAGTATGTAACCAATAGACTTCAAAAAGGAGATTTACACTTAAACAACGAATCAGACATTGTGATTGTGCAGATAAAACAAAAAAGGCAACCTGAATGTTCAGGTTGCCTTTATTCTATATATTCTTGAAATAGTTGACTATTTCAATACTGTAGCTTCTATTCTTCTGTTTGAAGCTCTACCTTCAGCTGTATCATTTGACGCAACTGGATCTGCAGCACCTTTACCGCTTGTAGAAATTCTATCACCACCAATGCCTTGAGAAACCAATCTAGCTTTCACTGCCTCAGCTCTAGACTGAGAAAGAGCAACATTTGCGTCTGCATTACCTGTGTTGTCAGTATACCCATCGATAGCTAACTTCACATCTGGATAAGCTTTAAGAATTGCAGCTAAATTGTCAACTTCAGCAGCTGTTGCACCAGAAATGGCAGCAGAACCAGTAGCAAAATTCAAATTTTTGAATGTTACTTTACCGTCTCCTTTGAATCCACCATCAATCCAATCCATCATCTGAGAACCTGCGGAACCAGCAGCAAATTTAATGCTACCTAAAGCACTTTTTGCAGCTTCGTTTACATTAGCAAACGCAGAAGAAGCCATATCAGCAGCACCTTCAGCAACATCGCCAACAACGTCTACAGCACCTTTAGCCGCATCACCTGCAACGTCAACAGTTTTACTTGTTACATCTCCAACAGTTTCTGCTGCATTGTCGATTGCTCCACAACCAGTTCTTAAACCAAAGAAACTTAATGCACCTAATAAAAGTAGAACTGGCAGTAACCATTTAAGGATACTCCCACCGGTTTTAGCACCAGCATCAACTACATTTCCAGCAGCATTTGCAGCACCTCTTCCGACATCTCCTACAACATCCGCAGTTTTACCAACTACTTTTTTACCACCGTCAACAACGTTACCAGCTGTACCAGTTACTTTGTCAACTATTTTGTCGCCGCCACCACCAAATGATGACAATCCAAGTAAACTACCTACCCCTGAAGGTAAAGCACTCTTAACATGACTTTTTTGTCCTGACAAAAGGCTCATCAATCCTGAGATACCTTTGTTAGCAACTTGTCTTTTGATTATTCCAAATAAGAATGGAGCAGCCATTTTAAGTAATGAAGATGATGAACTACTCTTCATTCCACTTGCTCCTGCAACCAAATCAACCAACCCGCCAATCTTGTTTCCAAGAAGTGCAGATAGGATTCCAGAACCACCATTCAATAGCCCATTAACAGAACCTGAACCTTTAGAGAATATGCCTCCTATATCATCAAGAATACTATCATCTTGCTTGTTAAGAAGATCCATAATTCCTTTTGCACCATTTTCGGTGCCACCTTGGTCTACTAATTTCCCTAAAAGAGAAGGAACTATATTTCCAAGAGCTGAGCTTGTGTTTTCTGAAGATTCACCTAGGAATTTTGATGCGTTACTTACTAACGAACCAGAAACCTGATCTTTAAACAGATCTAATAAATTAACTGACATTTGTAATTATGTTTTATTGAAAAATTTGTTAGTTATCAAAGTAAATTAGCTCCACATCGCATTTAAGTGATTGAATATGAGTCTAATAGATGTTAATGCCTGGTTTTTCTTGGAGCGATTACAAAACCCTAACGCTAAAAATCCAACAAGAATTTCTTAAATAGCTAAATTTTTAACATTTTTTTATAATTCCATTTGTATTTGGTGTCTTCTACGAGTAATTCCTGCAACAATAATTCTTTCAAATTGGCTATCATTTCCCTTTTATATTCTGCTTTCATCGCCTTATATTTAACAACATTCATTAAATCAAGAACAATTTTATGAAAGCAAACAGCTCTTTCGGGTACTTTTTGTTGAAAAAACTCAATCAGTTGGATGAGTTGTCTGAGCCACTAGAAGATAAGTTTGATAAACTATTTAGACTGTATTCCTATCTTATTCAGGAGATTATTAGAAAAGAGAATATCCATCTGAGTTCACTTTTTACCAAAATCGCATACCTCGGTAATAGGAAGAAATTACCCAAGTTATTGATCTATCATATGCATGGCTTTCGCAAACTCAAAGAAGTTGCAGATGCAGAAACATTTGATAAAGACAAATATGATTTGTATCGAAAGACGGTCCAGCTAGCCATTCATAAACTATTCACTATTCCGATAGATACATCTTTTGAAAAGGAGTACAGAAAAACGTATCAGCTGAAACGACAAGAAAATTTTAGGGAATACATCCCATATGTCAATGTCCTCATCTTGTCAATCGATAGCTCACACAAAACAATGAAAGCATTAAGTGCTGAAGAACCTTACGAAGAACTCAATATTCTTTGGGATC
Organism: uncultured Saprospiraceae bacterium; assembly: GCA_964398295.1. Taxonomy (GTDB): domain Bacteria; phylum Bacteroidota; class Bacteroidia; order Chitinophagales; family Saprospiraceae; genus CALFUK01. The sequence goes on from CAYNMW010000047.1 coordinate 15,286, forward strand.
AGATGGAGTCCAACGATATGTACTCTGATTCAATTTTAGACATTCATGCAGCTGGTTTTTTGCCAATTCCGATGTGCTTGCATCAGGTCAAAGTGACAACTAGTGGCGATTATATACCCAATATTTTTGTTTTCGAACCGTCATTCCTAATTGATGTCACAACCATATCCAACTGTTTTCATCCTCATGGAAGTGAAAGCAAAGATCAATTTCTAAGGAAATATATGACAGTATATCCTTCTGCTGCAATCATGAAGGGAAACATTGCCAATTTTTTCCTTGACGAATTGGTACATGATCCTACTCTTAGTTTTGAACAAGTCAAAAAACGCATGTTTGCAATAAACCCTATTGCACTTTCTCAGTTTGATGATCGCACTATTGTTGATTTGGTTAAGGAATTGGAACGTCAATTCCAAAACATCAAACAAACCATTGACATCGAATTCACGAAAAACACCATTAGGAAAGAGAACATCTATATCGAGCCTGCATTTTATTCCCCACGCTTTGGAGTCCAAGGAAGATTGGATCTGTTGCATCTCAACAAACAAGCAAAACAGGCATCCATTGTAGAATTGAAAGGAGGCAAACCGTATCGAGCTAATAAATATGGGTTGAACAATAGTCATTATCACCAAACGCTACTTTATGATCTCTTGATTCATTCCACTTTTGGCGGCTCATTGCGATTGAATAATTTCATCTTGTATTCTGGAGTGCAAGAACAACATTTGCGTTACGCTCCTAATATCAGCCATCAACAGAAGGAGGCGATTAGTGTACGTAACAAACTACTTTGTCAACAACTGCGATTGGAGAATGAGCAAATGAATACCGAATTGTTCGAGACACTCAACACAAAATCATTTCCTAAATTAAAAGGATTTGCAAAATCAGACATTGCACATTTTCAGGATGTTTATCAATCATTGGATCAAATAGAGAAAAGCTACTTCAGCCACTTTACTGCCTTTATAGCAAGAGAACAGCGCTTATCTAAAATTGGAGCTAGAGACCAGGAACGATTGAATGGCTTGTCTTCCATTTGGCAGAATAGTATTTCTGAGAAAGTAGAAGCATTTACTATACTGAATCATCTGGAGTTGATGAAAAACGATAGTGATGAAGAATTGCCCTTTCTGTTATTTAAAAAAACCCAACAAACTTCCATTATTTCAAATTTTAGGGTAGGAGATATCCTGGTTTTATATCCCGATATAGATGGAAGGCAAGATGCTGCACTGTTTAATCATATTATCAAAGGAACATTGTTGGAGATGGATGATCAATTCATCAAAGTAAAGCTCAGAAGTCGCCAACACAATCATGATATTTTTAGAGAAAATCCAATTTGGCACATTGAACATGATCGGTTGGATAATGGCTTTCGAGCCATGTACAGATCATTATTCGAATTTGTAGAATCCGATAGAGAAACTAAGGATTTGTGGTTGGGTAGAAGAAGTCCTGGTACCAATGAGACAAAACAATTGGAACAACTGGATGATCTGACTGCACAGCAGCAAGAAATATTTCAGGAAATCATCGCAGCTGAAGATTATTACCTTTTGTGGGGACCACCAGGTACAGGCAAGACGAGTTTTATGATCAGACGAGTAGTGCAGTATCTATTTAATAATACCAACGAGACGATTTTATTATTGGCCTATACCAATAAGGCTGTTGACGAAATATGCGAAGCGATCTGTTCTATTGATGATGGGTATAAGCAAAAATTCATCAGGATTGGTTCCAGATATTCTGTTGACCCTAAATTTAAAGACAACCTACTCATTGAGATTGCAGAGAAAATGGATCGTCGATCTCAGTTGGTTGATCGAATGCAACGAACCAGATTATTTGTGGGAACTGTTGCTTCCATTGCTGGAAAGCCAGAATTGTTTAGTCTTCAAAAATTTGATCGCATTATTATTGATGAAGCATCTCAGTTATTAGAACCTACAATCTTAGGCATCCTATCTAGGTTCAGAAAAGTAGTGCTTGTCGGTGATCATTATCAGTTACCAGCTGTAGTACAGCAAACCAATGATGACACAATCATACAAGATGAGGGATTGAAAAAATTAGGCTTTGATAATATGTCTAATTCATTGTTTGAGCGCTTATACTTAAGTTGTTTGAAACACAATTGGTATTGGGCAATTGGACAACTAAATGCACAGGGTCGTATGCATCAGGACATCATGCAATTCCCAAACAAACATTTTTATAAAGGGGAGCTTCAATGCATAAAAGGAATTGATCGGTTAACTCTGTCTCCTCCACATGAAGATATAACTAAATCAGTATTCAGTAAACATCGGCTTGTGTACATTCCTTGTACTACTGCAGATGCGGATATGAACTTCAAAATGAATTCTGATGAAGCGAGAAAAATCCCTGTGATCGTCAAACAACTACTGGAGCGACCCCAGGATAAAGCAAATCAATCCATTGGCATCATTACACCTTACAGGGCTCAGATAGCAAATATCCGTGAGCATTTACTTGCAGCTGATGTTGATATCTCTGCTATTACAATTGACACTGTTGAACGATATCAAGGAGGTGCGAAGGATATCATTTTAATCTCATTCTGTCTCAATCATCCCATTCAAATGAGAAATTTAAGTGTATTAAGTTCTGAAGGTGTTGATCGAAAATTGAATGTTGCGCTCACTCGTGCGCGTGAGCAAATAATCCTATTGGGTAATCGAGAGTTGTTGGAATTAAACCCATTATATAAGGAATTAATTAATTCTTATGAAACAATTGAAGTGGAGTAAGTGATAAAATCGAATTAATATTTATGTATAATGCTTTGGTTTTCCAAGTCCAAAGACCAAGTGCTACAAATATCCCAAGACAGCAAAATAAAAGAGAATTTAACCAGAGAGAATTACCATTTGAAATCGGTAAATCGTTACCATAATAAACAAAGCCTGCCCAATAATAAGGATGTTTCAAGGCCTGGGGAGATGTCTGGAGATATTCAATTTTTGCTTCTTGAATAGCTTGAGGCTTAGTCATCCCCTCTTTAAGGTTTTCATAAAAATATGTCATTAATTTAGAAGTAGAGATGTCATTGACAGACCAAAGAGAGATCACTTGATTTGGACAACCTGCATAGGTGAAAGCCCTGCCAAGACTTGAGACACCTTCACCAGCTTGTATTTTGCCAGTACCAGTATTGCAAGCACTCAGTGTTACCAATTCAGCATGTAAGTCAAGACCCACAATTTCATCTGCGTGTAAGGAAGAAGATTGTTTTGTGTGATCATCTGATGTAAATAGTAATTTTGAAAGATTGGGGTTTTTATGATCTACAATACCATGGGTGGCTAAGTGTATGATTTTTGCTTCAGTTGCTTTGGTGAGAAAATTGTGTATGGTTGCCTCTGATTTCACCAGGGATTTAATGTTAAACAGCTCTGATATGGCACTTACTTCATTTAATGAATTAGGTAAATAAAGTTGACCAGTAGAACGAGTTAGGCTCATCTCTTGTATAGGATCATGTTGACCTTGTTCTTCGTCGAACAAAGGAGCCATAGCAAGTATGTCGTTTCCTGATTGTTTTCTATTCTCGTTATTTGATTTTAATGTTGAAGAATATTGGTAATAAATTGGATGTTTTTCTAACAGGAATTGTCCATTGTTATCTACTAATAATTCAAATGGTAAATTGCCGATGGATGTACCTGGTACAATGTTTAATGTTGTCTTTTCCTTAATAGACATTGGTTTAACGAGAATATCATACAGCCCTGTTTGATAGCGCACACAATTACCTTTAGTATCAATACATTCATTAAGTTTATTAATACTATTCGTAATACTTTCTTGATCGCCTAATTCGTGCAGTGATACATTTTGGGAATTAATTTGGAGACAATACACTTTATTTATAGTACTTATATATTGTAGAATAGACTCTGCATTGTGCAAAGATTTTTGCGTCTTTTCTAAGCTGTTGATAGGGTAATTATATAGGCGCTCATAATATTGAGGAAATAGTGCATCAATTTCAGCCATATGATCGTAGAGCAATCTTTTTTTATTATATAAAATTTCTACAGCGGAATCGTATGCATTAAAATTGGATGTTGACTTTAACTTGTTTTCATTGACAATTTCTTTTTGATCATTAAAATCAGCAATCAATTTATTTTTTTTATTGATAACTTCTTTAGGTATTCCGTATTTCTCACTTGCATTTTCAGCCAGATGCTGATATAAAAAAGTATTGTTAGCTTTTTCATCTTCATTAAATAATAAGGAGAGAAATCGACTTTCACCTGTAGTTTCAAAAGCAGTTATATAAAAGTAAATAATGGCTTCGTGTAACGGTTGCAAATCTTTAAGCAATAATGAAGTGCTTTCTAAGTCATCAATAGTAAATCTAAGCTGTTGCATTAATTCTTCAGACTTGTCTACATATTGTTGTCCTTTTTCAATTGTAATTTCACCTTTTGCTATTGTATTAGAGAGGGCATTAATTTTATATTGAAAAAATGGAATTAGGTTTGCCAGAATTGCAGCAGATTCTATAGTGTTGGGATCGTTGATATCGAGATTAATTGCGTTGAAAGCCATGTCGAGATACCTTCCTGCATTTTCGTCATCACCTTCTTCGTGAAATATATCATATAGATAAAGATAGGATGTAGCAATAATATAATCTTCTTCCAAATCCATGGATTTTCTGATCTTAATGGCTTTAAATAGATTTTCTTTTGCTAGAGCATGTTCATTTATTTTTCCATACGCATAGCCAAGTGCCCTATAAGTATCACCTAGCTCCTCATCATTGGTGATTTGATGAAGTTGCATTTCTGTTTCTTGCTTTAGAAAATGATAAATTGCTTTTTCATACTGCTTTTTTTTCAAATATGCTTTTCCTTTAGTCGACTCTAAAATTGTCAATTTTACATGTTGATCTTCTGTTAAATTGTTTTTAATTAAATCTGTTGTTTTAATCCAGTATTTTTCAGCATTCTCTAGGTCATCCAATTCCATATAAATATTTGCAAGATTATTGTATGCACCAACTATTTTCGGATGATGTTCTGGATAGATTTTGTTTTTTGCCTTTAAGCTGTTATGCTGATAAAAAAGAGCTTTTCCATAATCGTTAAGTCTTGCATAAGAATTGCTAATGTTATTGTTGTAAATATCAATTCTTCGATAATTACTATCTCTTTCAGCTTCTATGATTAATTCATTGTAGACTTTTATAGCTTTTTTTGGTTGGTGATTGTAGTTGTACCATCCAGCTATTTCTGATTGAATAACAGGTGTTATGTAAGCTTTTCTATCTGCTGGCAGTGAGTCAATTATTACCAGGGCTTTATCTAAGTAGGTTTTGGATTCGGTAAGAGATCCTTGTATTCTTAATACAGCTCCATTTTTGTGTAATAATTTGACTGTACGCCAATGATCATTTGACAAATGATTTTCTAGAAGTTCTAATCCTTTTTTCATTGCACCTATCCCACTATTGTAATTTTCTGTCATGAAACTGTAATCACCCATACGTTGACAAATGTCCACCATTATTCTCGCCTGTATAGAATCACTTGGATTTAATAAATCGATTTTGTCATAGATGCTTTGTATTATCTCATTAGAACTTGTAAAGTCATTTAATCTATAATTTGCTAGCGCAGCATAATAATTTAGCCCAATCTTTTGATAGTTGCTTAGTGCAACAGTTTGCAAAACCTCTTCGACATAGTTTACTGTGCCGTTGTACTCTTTTTCATAATAAATAGAGTCTGCAATATTTACATAATTTGTTTGAGAATGTAAGTGAATACTTGAAACTAAACAAAGTATTAACAAGCTAATAAGTTTGTGGAGCATCATTTGGAAGTTATTTATGATGTTTAACAGAAGTGCTTCAATTGCTATATCTGTATAATGGTTAATGGATATAATGGAATTTATTTTAATGCATAATTATTTGTTTGGCTTGAGCGCTTTTGTAGTGATCTGATTCAGAAATTTGGTTTAAAATGGGAATGGCTTTTTCCTTTTGATTTAATTCTAAGTAAGAAAGGGCCAAATACCATTGGACACCATCAGCATATATGAACGAGTTAGATTGGGACAGTTGATTGAGAATTTGAAAACTCTTTTCAGGTGATTGGTTTGCCAAATGAGAAATAGCAGTATAGAATCTTGTCGTTTGATAATCTTGTGTATTCTCTGGGATGGCCTCTAAATGTTGTATTGCTTTTTCAAAGTTGTCAGTATTGTAGGCTGCCATTCCTGTTTGGATGGATTGATCCAATTCATCAGTTGCTGTGCCTCTGACGACATCTGTCAATACATCTGGATATTTGTCAAAGTATTGGTCTATGGAGTATGGGGCAGTTGTATTTCTTGGTAAGAATAAGAAAAATATCAATCCTACAGCGGCTACTGAAGCCAATGATATCATGGTCCGTATAGGTAAAATTCGAGCCTTTGTAGACTTTGGTTTTGTTGTTGTGTCCTCTTCAAAATGATCTAATTTTGAGTCTATTTTGCTAAGTAAGGATTCGATATTCCCGGTTTTAGAAAATTCTACAGCTCCTTCAAGTGCTTTTTTCTCCAAAGGGTTATCCTTCAAAAATTGTTGTATGGCGTCGCTTCGTTTTTTGGATATGGCACCATTGCAATAGTCTATATAATCTTGGCGTGAAACATTCATAATTGACATTTAATTAGAATTTTCCAATCGTTTTTTCAGGTTTAGTTTACCATTTTGAATATAACTCTTCACTTCTTTCATGCTATACCCTAAGTCTTCTGTTATCTCTTCGTATGAAAACCCATTTATGTAAAATAAGGTTAGACATTGACGATGGTGAGGTTTCAATTCGTCAAGTGCCAACTCCAGTTTAGTTAATAGTTTTTCATTAGAATGATCCACTACTTCTCTGTTTTCCATATTTTCTAAAGCAAAAATTTCGATATTTTTATCAAATACTGCTTTATCTCTTTTAAAAGCCCTGGTTAATTTTTTTAGGCAATGATTTCGAGTCACTGACATTAGCCATGGTTTTACTTTTTCGATCTGGTATTTACTCACATTCTTTAGGACAAATTCAAATATATCCATAACAGCGTCTTCTGATTTGGATTCATCCTTCAGATAATGAAGACACAAACCAAGAATCTGATGCGAGTACCGCTTAAATAATACACCGATATAATTTGACTGACCTGATTGCTTATACAGGTCAAGCAATTGACAATCAGTAATCTTCTCTGAATTCACACTTTGGAAGTTATGCTTGTTTATAAGATACCAAATTTATTAAAACTACACACAGAGTTGATATAATTTCCTGTGATTTTCTCAAAAAATTAATTTGACTTAAGTCGCTGATAATTAGAATATTGAGAGCACAAATTTGATAAAGTTGAAAATTATTCTATTTGAATTCATGATTGGATTGTGGAATATCAAATATAGATGGATCAATTAAGTGTAAGCCAATTATTCAACTTCCAAAAAAAACCAAAATGACTTCCAAATCATTGACACCTAGAGAAAAGCAGATTCTTGTTTTGATCGCTCATGAATCGACTATTCATGAAATAGCAGACAGGTTGTTTATTAGCTACCATACTGTAGTGAAACACCGTAAAAACATGCTGCTAAAACTTGCCGTGAAGAATACTGCAGGAATGATTCGTCGCGCATTCGAATTGGGCTATTTGCGCATTGTCGCATAAGAATATCAAGAAATCAAATTTTTACATTATTACTGTTTTATGTCAATAGAACAGCTTATAAAAACCTATAAACACATTAAAATGAAAACTTCTAAACACACATTTTTATTACTGTCACTATGTTTGCTAATCAGTTGGCAGGGTTACGGACAACAAACTGTTGTTGAATATGATTCAGGTGCAGGAGATCCTCAATTACTTTTAAAAGAAGTAGGAGTAGGGGCTTCATTTAGTCGATTAACGTTTCAAAATCAATCACCTGGATTTTGGACATTCGCAGCCAGAACTGGTGCCGGAACGACTAATGACGATTTTAATTTATTCTATGATAATGGCACAGATGCTGGGTTTAATATAATCAATATTGATGGTGATGCTGACGTCATCAATTTAGTATCTAATGTTGATGTGGGAGAAGAATTGAACGTTAGAGAATTGGCCACAGTTCATGATCTTTCTGTTGACCAAGAAGCCTCTTTTACCAGAGGATTGCTTTCTTCTGAGCCCCTAAAAGTTAGGGATTCTGGACAAGGACCTTCTGGTGGTGAAATTCAATTTATGCAAGACAACTCTTTTACGAATTCAGCAGCTAGAATTCGGTTGACCAACGCAACAGGTGGAGGTAATAACAGAAACTGGCTTTTTGTACATGACAGTGCTGTTGGTTTCATTGACTTTGAAACGGATGGCTCATCAATATTGAGAATGAACAATGATAATGTTGGTATAAATGAGACCATCCCTACAGCAAATCTGCATATAAAACAAACAGGTTCTGGTGAAGAGGGCCTTGCTATTGAGAATGATACTGATTCTGATACCTGGGCATTTGAAATTGGCGCTAATGATTTGAATTTGACGTTTAATGGTACTTTTGCAGGTTCTTGGAATGACACAGACGGCGTTTATGCTCCTTCTGACATCACGTTGAAAAACACTATTTCTGCTCTGGAATCAGGAACCTTGGATAAGGTAATGAAATTACAACCGAGTAGTTATTATTACAATAGTGCACAGTCACAAGACAGAAAATCTTATGGGTTTATTGCACAAGAAGTTCAAAAAATATACCCAGATTTAGTCAAAGAGATTGATTCTGATGACCCTAAAGATGATGGTTTATTGAGTATGAATTATGGTAAACTTATTCCGGTCTTAACCAAAGCAATGCAAGAACAGCAAGCCATTATAGAAGACTTGCAAAAAGAAGTGGCCTCTCTCAAAAAAATGATTGAAAAGAAATAAATACAATCATCCTTAAATCTCACGTGTATACAATATGGAAAGAGATCATTACAACAGTAATGGTCTCTTTTTATATTTGTAAAATGCATCGGGCATGAGCTCGTAAGTCCGAATTACAATCTGAGTCGAAGGTGTTTCACCTCTTGATGGCTTTCAAAAACTCTCAGACAAGTCCTTCACCTCTTGCCTAATTTCCGCAAAGAGGTGAGACACCTTTTGCTCAGGAATAGGATGCATTTGAAGAAGAGACTTGAGTCGGAGGTGTTTCAACTCTCGACAGCTTAAAGTAATCAATATGCCATTTGGTTAAACGTAGAAATTCTTGATGGATTCGTACAAGGTACCTTTTATAAGCATTCCTCAATAGCCAATAACAATTGAGCACCTTGCAGCACTTCAAATCCAGAATTTAATTCGAGGTAATTGCCAGCATAGAATGAGCTATTGATTGGAGGAGCTTGGGTTACAGTCCCATTTGTTCTGACAAAGTCATCATAATATTCAACTCGATTCGTAATGATATCTGATGTAATCGTAATGTCGACATCATCACAATTGTTTAACATAGGAGGAGGACAAACTGCACAACAAATAGAACCACCACAATCAATTCCTGTTTCATCTTGATTTTGAATACCATCTGTACAATTATCGCAAGGCAAGCAATACTTACCGCCACAATCAATTCCAGTTTCATCTTGATTCATGATACCATCGGCACAATTTTCCATACCACTTACAGAAAGGACGTGCATACCAAAAGTAATATCAGAGATCAATATATTTCCGGACGGGAAAAAAGGGTAACATCCCCATGCGCCTTCTGTTCCAAAATTAGAATAACCACCATTATTAAGTGAATATGTATCATAATAGGCATGTACACTTGGATTAGTTGGGTCAGCGAAATCGAATACCTTCAAGCCATCTTCATAATAAGAAAGGAAAAGCATGTCGCCTCTTATAAATGGATTGTGCGGAGTAGGCGATCCAGTTGGTTCCAACCGATGGCTAAACTGTGTGGCACTAGAAATGTTGCCATTAGCCAGGTCTGTTAAGTCTACCGAGATTAAGTCTTCACCTGAGGGTATTTCTTCTGCATTGACTGCATATTGTCCATCTTCTGTAACCCAAGAACTGTGGTTAAAGCCATTATAACTGCCGTCTGCCAATAATGTAACTGTTGGTAGTTTTCCAGAGAGTCCGTGTGGATCGGACAGGTCACTCACATCCCAGATATAAAATCCTGGAAAACCATGCGAACAATACGCTATATTATCACGTACAAAAATGTCATGGACATAAAAATCGGTATTTGTGCCTGTAACTTGATTGAAGTTTATACCCGTAATTAACGTTGGGTTAGCAGGATCATTTTTTAAGTCATAAACCCAAATATCTGTAGAACTGCGTAATCCCACTGCATATAAGCGATCATTTGGTTCGTCGATGAATATATTATGAGCAGTAGTAAACTGAGCAGTTATGTTTCCTACAGGAGTTATTTGACCTGTACAATCAAAATTACTTAAGTCATAAATAAAAAGACCTTCTCCACAAAAAGAGTCATCACAGACTCCATAAGCATACCCTTTGTAGGTTTTGAAATCTCTCCACCAAGAAACATTACCAGGAGCATGTCTAAACACTTCTACTACATTCAACGGGTCAGTTACATCCAAAAAAACCACATACCTGACATTTCCTAGAATAGCAATTTCTCTTCCTTCCGGACTGGTAAAACCCCAAATATCATTATACTGGACTCCACCATTGGAGGGCAAATTATTCGTTGGAGGGTCAAATCTTGATAATAAAGTAGTGTTTAATGTTTGCTGAGCATGTAGTGAAATACCTGTCAGAAATATAAAAATGAAAAGCAGTAATCGCATGCTAGATTAGATTTCAACAAGTATACAATTAATAGTGGAATCTGTTTGGAAAATTAGATGAAACTCTGATTTTCAGAACTCCTAGGACAAATAGTTTGCTTAATCCGAAAAAAATTTGACGACATCCTAAATTCTTTAGATGATGTACGTTTTGCATATAAAGTACTATCAGATCAAGTATTCGTACACTGAATAGTCAGTATGGGTCTTGAAAGCCATACAATATTTTTTAATTCAATTATTTTTAAAATGATAATTTGTTTATAGTAACTGACGATATAAC
>CAYNMW010000048.1:0-26297 GCA_964398295.1 uncultured Saprospiraceae bacterium
GAGATTTTAAGACAAACAGTCAGACAAACCAAAATATCAATTGACCCATCTGTATCTGATCTAGACAACATCATCATCTATCCACCAACACAATTCTTTGATTGTGACCAGGGATTTTCTCCAACAGAAATTGCTGAAATGACAGGTTCTGTTGCCAATGGGTTTCCTGTTTATCTGGATGAACATAACCTTATTCCAGATTCCTTTTTCAGATGTGACACCTTTGTATTATCGACAATTCTAGGCTTGCGCGATACTGTTTTACCTACTGATACCATTGATGGCCAAGTCATCTGGGAAGAATTGACAGTAGTCGATAAAGAATTTATGGATTCCATTAGTTGTGCGATGCAACCAGTATTGAATCCGGACAGTACAGTCGTTCTTGTGCCTAATGAAGTTCCTCTGGATGGAGGCATTTGTAATCTTGGGGCTAGCTTCAACGATGTTGTGTTTGATGCTTGTGCCAATGGACAGAAGATAGTAAGACACTGGACAATTGTCGATTGGTGTGATGCCGTATTGGAAATTTCGGATACACAGATAATAGAAGTAACAGATCAACAAGCGCCTGTTATTTTAGAAGAATTAACTGCAATGGATATCCTGTTAGAGCCTTGGTCTTGTCAGGCTTCCGGCCAATTACCAGAGATCAATGCCACTGACAATTGTGGTAGTGTCAATGTTGTTTGGCAAGCGTCTCACGGACAGATTGTTGATAACATAATATCAGATATATCATTGGATCAGTCACCTGTGCAATTGACAGCAATTGTCTCTGATGACTGTCTGAATGCGGATACACTACGAATTGATTTGAATATTATTGACGATACACCTCCGGTCGCTATCTGCAACACATCTACACAGATTGTGCTTACAGCTTCTACTGCAGAATTTGACAATGGGACTGCCAAGTTACTGGCATCTCAATTAGATGAGGGAAGCAATGATCCGCAATGTGGCAAAGTAGAATTCTTTGTGGTAAGACAAGCAGACTGGACAATACCTGTCGAAAATTGCAATGGCGAGTTTATAGGTTATGAACCACAGTCTTGTTCTGCAAAAACAGAAATAGTTGATTTAGGTGAAATGCTGAAGTCAAATCAATGTGAATTTAATGGAAACAACAGAAGACCTTTTGTCACACAACCTGCAGAGTTTATTGAATTCTGTTGTGAAGACGTCGGCAAATTTGTGGAAGTTATTTTTATCGCAAGAGATAAGGCTGGTAACAGCAATGAATGTAGAGTCACTGTGTTGGTAAAAAACGAAGGCGGTGCTGAGTTGGTCTGCGAAGATGCAATCATTACCTGTGAGGATGACATTCATGCAGTACCTGCACCTACCTTAATAGACGGGAACATATGTCCTGTCTCAGATCTACCTGTACAAATTATAACGGAGACAGTAAACAGAACCAATTGCGATTCCATTGTGGTCTCCCGAGAATGGTTTGTCGATGCAGATCTTGACGGAACCTTCAGTGCTGGTGATCCTCATTGTGTGCAAGACATCACTATAGTAGGCGCACCAGTTATTGGCTCAGGTGGAGGCCAGGACAACATTCAGTTAATTTGCGAAGACATAGAATTACCTTGTACCACACCATTGAGTTCTATCCCTAAACCAGCGATTGATGGCAACATATTTTGTGTATGTGATACTAGCCTAATCAAAATATTAGATTCACAAGTAACCAATAATCTGTGTACACAAGATACATTGACGGTAGTGTGGTTTTTTGATCGAAATGACGACGATCAACTTGGTCCATTTGAATCAAGATGTTCGCAAAATATTGCACTTGTTACGGATCCTACGATGTTCGAAATCTTGTGCATGCCGGATACGATTACTTGCGATCAAACCGTAGCGGATGCGACTAGACCAACCGTTGCCGGCACACCCGATGCCTGTTTGTGTCCTGAAGAATTTTTGTCTACAGAATTTGTGGAGCAAGTTGTTGGTGATTGCAGTCAGGAGTCGTTTCAGCGATCCTGGTTCATTGATGTTAACCAGAACAACAGACGTGATGAAGACGAAGAATCTTGCATACAGGATATTTTTATTGACTTTTCTGCTGTGAGTTTTACACTCCAGTGCACAGATATGACGATACAATGTGGTGAAGATCCCAATTCGTTTTTTACGGAGCCCGTTGTCATTCAAACTGGAGATTGCGCTTGTGACAATCCTCCCGTCGTCTTTATAGAAGACATCACAGAGTTGAATCCTTGTGGCATTGATCGATTTACAAGACGATGGTTTCTTGATTCGAATGAAAACGGACAGTTTGAAGCGGATGAGCAAACCTGCGATCAGGTCATTACCCGAAATAATATGGTTCAGCAAATTGACTTAATTTGTGAAAATGCAACAGTCAATTGTTTAGATCAGTTACAGAGTTTCTTTATTCCGACAATCATTAACGAGAACAGTTGTGGCTGTGTTTCGCCAGAATTAGAATTACGAACGCCAGTTAATCTGGATGGTGTTTGTTTTGGAGATGTGATCACCAGAGAGTGGTTTGTTGATTTTGATGGTGATGAGCAATTTGATGCCAATGAACCGTTTTGCATTCAGGAATTGTCTTTGATTTTTGATGATAATGCACCGTTCGCTGACCAAGGAATGGTCTTTGATTGCGGTCCGGTGATTAGTGTCGCTTGTACAGATAACATAGATGCTTTTGCTGCTCCGACATTACAAGCTAACGGCTTTTGTGCTTGTGGGGATGTTGAAGTATTGCTGCAATCCGAGATGCCAGCAAATGGAGTTTGTGTTGGTGATAGACTGTTCAGAAATTGGTTTGCTGATGTCAATGGCAATGGTATTGCCGATAATACAGAACCAACTTGTGTACAAGAATTTGTCATCGTTGGCAACATTACTGCAGAGCTTGTTTGTGAAAATGAAACAATTAATTGCAGTACGGCATTGAATCAAGTTCCACCACCAAGAGTGGAGAATGTAGGATTCTGTACTTGCGAGAATCAACAAGCTGAATTGTTATCTGACACACAACCAGATGACCTGTGCTTCGGAGATCAATTTACGCGTACATTTTTCATTGATTTCAATGGAGACAATCAGTTGCAAAATGGTGAGCCAACTTGTACACAGACCATTCAGATCAGCAACGATAATATTGTTATTGAATTTGAAGATTGCGATACGGTAGAAATAAACTGCGCACAAAATGTAAATGATTTTCCCCCAACAGTTAACGCAGGACAAGGCATTTGTACGTGCAACGATGAATTTACTGTAACCTTAGGAGCGAATAGTCCAGATCAACGAATTTGTCCTGGACAGTCAGTCACCAGAGAATGGTTTGTTGACTTGAATGCAGATGGTGTGAGAGGAGCGAACGAACCAAGTTGCACACAGGTAATTGTGTCCGAACCAATTTTACCTGTCAGCCTGGCTTGTCAAAATACAACAGCCAGTTGTCTAGATGCAAATCCCCAATTGCTGCCACCTACACTTCAAGATTCGCTTGGTTGTACCGATTGCGTTGATATTGAAATTATACTTGCTTCAGAATTTGGAGCTCCTGATAGATGTCCCGGTGATACCTTATTCAGACAATGGTTTGGTGATGTCAATGCAAATTCTTTGTTTGATGCTGACGAACCTGGTTGCATTCAGGAAATCATTTTCGTTGATGAAAGCCCAATCATTACATTTGACTGTCAACCAATTGAAGTCAGTTGTACAGATGATATCACATCATTAGAGGCTCCAGCTATATTTGTTGATAGCAGTTGTGGATGTTCCAATTTTACGCCTATTCTATTTGAAGATGGATTGTTGGATTCTCTTTGCGTTGGTGATGCAACTACGAGAATGTGGTTTGTAGATTTAGATGGTGATAACTTTGCAGATGAAAATGAACCCTTCTGTTTGCAGGAAATCACCATTATCGGTTCCCAAATTTTAGATGCTGAAATTGCAGTAGATACAAGCTTTATCTCTTGCGATGCAGATGTGAGTACAATCTTACCTACGCTTAATCTGGAAACTGGTTTTTGTCAATGCGATCAATTCGTTAACTTATTATTATTAGATACTGTCAGCGATTCATTCTGTGTGAATGATACCTTGAGAAGAAATTTTTTAGTTGACCTTAATGGCAATAATTTATTAGATGGAGGCGAGCCGATATTGCTTCAGGTGTTGATAGTAGATACTACAGTAGAATCAATTCAAATCAGCTGTGAAGATCAATTTGCAGATTGTTTGGTAGAGCAAGTTCCTGCATTATTGCCTGCAATTTCTTCAGGAGATGGCTGTGTTTGCCCAGATATACAACCCCTGATTTTAAATCAATTTGGAGCAGAAGACAGATGCGTTGGCGATACACTTTTCAGAGAATGGTTTGCTGATATCAATGCCAATAATAATTTTGATGCGGGCGAACCTACCTGTATTCAGAATGTTATTCTCATAGATGAATTAGGGACCGCGAGTTTAGTGTGCCCTCAGGTTATGATCACTTGCGAAACACTCGCGGATTCGATTCCAATACCAACTATATTATCAGATAGCTCATGTGGCGGATGCATGAATGATAATGTATTGACCTTGCTAAGTGATGGCTCAGTAGGAGGTATTTGTTTTGGCGAGTCATTTACGAGAGAGTGGTTTTTAGATATGAATAGCGATGGTATTCCTCAGATAGCTGAAGCATCCTGTTTTCAAGTCATAACGGTTGATGGTACAGTAAGTGACATGACCTTCAATTGTGACCCGCAATTTATTGGATGCACCGATACACTTTCCCAAATTCCTTTACCAGAAATAAATGCAGTAGGTATATGTACCTGCAATCAATTCGAATTGACGATAGCAGAGGTTAGCATTCCTTCTAGTATTTGTGTTGGGGATACCATAATTCAAACCTTATTTGCTGATACCAATCCCAATAATCAATTTGACTCACTGGATGTTTTTTGTGATCAGTTCTTGATTATTGATGGGGTGGCAGACGTCACTCTTAGTTGTGATAGCCTTACGGTAAATTGTGGTCAGGATCTCAATACATTAGCTCCTCCTTTACTTACAGCAGCTGGTTTATGCAATTGTACTGATATCGATATCAGTTTGTTGAGTGAAACTAGTTTTACTGAGTTAATGTGCATTGGTGAAGAGGTGACACGTGTTTGGTTTGCTGACGAAAATGGAGATGGGACTTTTCAGGATGCTGAAGCATCCTGCGATCAAATCGTAACTGTGATCGGAGATGCCATGTCATTTGACATTGTGTGTGATACAATACAAGTCAATTGTACGGATAGTATCTCAACAATTCCATTTCCTGTTCTAGCGCCATTGAGTACCTGCGTTTGTGATTCAGTTGACCTACTGATGATAGAAGATGCAGACTTTGCATTATGCCCACAGGACACCACTTCACGTACATTCTTTGGTGATGTGAATGGTGACGGTGTCTTGTCAGATGGCGAGCCTACTTGTACACAAGTCATCATTGTGGATGGTGAAGAAAATACATTCGATCCGATGACAATAAGATGGCCTGCATCATTTACGCGATCTTCAATTAGTGGAGCTGTCTTGAATTGTGTCAACGACTCTATAGTAGAAACAAATCAGTTGTTGTTAGATAATGACCCTATGCTTTGCATGCCGGATGGTTTTGCACCAAGGCCTTTCTGGTGCGAGAGTGAATGCAATTTGATTTCCTTTTCCGTATCCAGTGATACCATTATGACATTTTCTTCTTGCTTCACTATAGAAAATACCTTTACAGTCATTGATTGGTGTACGTTCAGCGGCTTGGAAACGGATAGTACAGAAGTAGATGATGACCAAATTGAGCTAGTCATGGATCTAGCCCAGAATGATTGCGCGTCATGTGTCGTCGTAGAGGATACCTTATATGCAAGATATTCAGAAGTTGATGTAGATGGCTTCTATCAATATGTACAAGAGATTGAAGTGCAGGATGACGAACCGCCTATCATCACATTTATGCAGGATACCGTTCGGGTAAATGTCATGCCTAATGACAGTACAGGTATATGTGCAATCTCCACAGATGTGACGGGGATGGCAATGGATATGTGTGATGGTTCTGAGTCTGACCCAGCTATGATTCAATGGACAATACGAGTTGTTGATGAAGAAAGACAACCTGTAGTTGGGGCGAATGGATTAAATATAGAAACGAGGTCTGGACCTATTGCCACGATCAATAGTCGGGAAGGAATGCCTGGTGATACATTCAGTATTATTTGGACGGTGAGAGATGCTTGCAATGCTGCTAGTATTGTAGAAACGCAAGTGATTTTTATTGATTCCTTAAACCAATGTGACACAACAGGTGCAGCGATTAGTCTCATAGGTGGCGAAGTGCATACTGAAATCGGTGAAATGGTATCTGGTGCCATTATCTCCCTAAATAGCAATGCGAGTGCATCGCCTAAAATAGAAACGACATCTGCTGCAGGCACCTATATGTTTTATAATAATGACATGTACACAGATTACCAATTGTCAGTCTTCAAAGATGATGACCATGCAAATGGAGTGAGTACTGCAGACATCATTAAAATATACAATCATCTGGCGGGACAAGAATCATTTGAGTCGCCCTATAAAATTATTGCAGCCGATGTGACGAATGACAGACATATAACTGTAGAAGATATTGCAGAAATGAAACGCCTCATCATTGGCCAACAACAAAGTTTTAAAGAAAATGAGGCATGGAGATTTACCAGTGATCTGGATCAATTCTTTGATGTCTCGAATCCATGGCCGTTCGTTGAGAAAATGCTAATCAAGAATTTAAGTATTGATTTATTTGATCGTGATTTTACTGCTGTAAAAATTGGAGATGTGACAGATGATGCGTTGACGACTACAGAATCACGAGAACAGCCTATCGTTCAATTGTCAATTAGAGATAAATGGGTAGAGAAAGGAGAGACATTTACGATGACAATCGAAGCAAAACCAACTCAGGACATTTCTGGAATGCAAGGGACCATCTCGATGGATAATGTGGATGTTGAAATGATAGGAGAGAGGTTGGCAATCACAGACAAAGATTATGTTAAACATATAAATACCAACACCCTAAGCTATAGCTTTCATGAAATCCAAAATAAGAAAACTCATTTACTGTTCACGATGAGAGGTTTATCAGCAAAAGAAGGGTTTTTATCAGATTTCTTTGCATTCAATGATTTGATTACAAAGACTGAAGTATATGGAAATGATGGAGAAACATTCATTGTTGACTTCAATTTCATATCGGAGAATCCTTCTTTTACTGCTGGTAATTTTACCCCAAATCCTTTCACGGAAACAACTACTTTGGATGTCCAAATTCCAGAAGATGGTCAATTACAGTATGCTATTTATGCAGCTGATGGGCAAAGAGTCAAACTTGCTCAAATCGAATTAAACGCAGGATCGCACAAACTTGAAATACGCAATGATGATCTTTTAAGAGATGGTTTGTACACTGTCGTTCTGGAATATAATGGTCAAAACAGAATCAAGCGATTGGTGTTGGTGAACTAATACGAATACAAACGCTAGTTATCGATAAAAGAACACTCTATCATGGTCGTGTCTTATTGCAAAATATTGACATGTACTATATAAAATGCGAATACGCATTAATTTCCTCAATATTCTCTACATTGTGACTCAGATTTTTAAAGAAATCTGACATAAACTCAATAATAATCAAACCTGAGGAATTACGCAGCTTTCGGTATCTGCAGATTCCGCTAGGCATATGGAATGTAGAGCCTGTGCATATCTGAGAAAAGATGTTGCTCATAGAGTCTTTGTACTCTTTGTTGCTCTCCTATGCTATGCTCCCATTTCACTCTTTTCTCAGTGTGTGACAGAGAGCACAAATCAGTTTACAGCTATCGGTCAAGAGACATTCACAGCTAGTATCGGAAGCAATGTTACTGTTGAGGTCGATATTGAGACACCGGGTTTTTCTGCTCTCGAAAATGTAAGTACAACTACAACTTTGACAAATCAAGACCCAACGTGGTACAGCGAAAACGTAGCAGGAAATGTTTCACTACAATTGAGATTAGTTTGGGATCTGACTGCGATCAATCAATTGGATGATCTTGAATCTGTAGCAGATGATAGAGAGACTGGCTTTATGAGATTAACCTTTTCTGAACCAATCAATTGTCCTACACTTCATTTTGATAGGATAGGAGGCGGTGGTTCCACTGGAGGCTCTCCGACAGGGGTGTCAAATTCAGCTAGCTTCACAGTGATTACTCCAGGTGTAACTTTGCAACAACCACCAGGATCTGGAACAGATGACTTTATCGTGACTCCAACTTCCTTTTTCAAACAACCGGATGTTCCGAATACAAACACCACTGCATCTGGTAGCTTGGCGACACAGGGAGTAACGACTGGTTCAGCAGCTGGGTCAGTAAAATTAATTTCTTCATCCCCAATTACCTTTGTGGAATTCGAATGGACTGGTGTTGGAGTAGAGGGTATTGGAGCAGATGAGTTGGAAATAGTAATTACTGGTCAACCCGATTGTTTCCCTGAGGCGACCCTAGAGAAATTTGTGGATGATGTCAGAATACTACCTTCTGGACAATTTGAGGTGGACTATTTCTACCTTCTAGAAAACGCAGGTGACACCTCACTGTTAAACATATCCTTACTTGATGATTTTGTAACCAGTTTAGGCTGTGCTTATAATTCAATAGTTACTGGCCCTAACAGTATTTTGACTAATAATACAGGCAATAGTATTTTGCCAACCTTGGATCCGCAATTTGATGGAGAAGATTTTACGAATATGTTTATTGCGACTGATGGTGTCCTTCAACCCGGAGATCAAATCGAGACTCAGATTACCATTCTGTTGGACCCTTCATGCGAAGGTGTGAATTCTCCATTGGTCAATACTGCAGTCGTTCAAGGTGCTGATCCATTTGGTAATGAAATAGAAGTTTCAGATGAAGCCTCTCTTTTCCTGTCTAGAATCAGCATAACGAAGACAGCAGATGTATCCGAATTCTCTAATCCTATTGTCCCTGGAGATATCATCCGATATGCATTTGAAATTTGTAACACAGGTAGTAGCGTATTGCAAAATATTCAAGTCGATGATCCTTTACCTAATATATTGTTGGTTAGTTTTCCCTTTACACTAGGTCCGGGCGAATGCAACAATACTTCTGTTACAGGCCTGTACACATTGACTACTCAGGATTTGATCAATGGTATGGTATCTAACCAAGCTACGGTGACGGCTACTGATGAAGAAGGCATTCAGATTTCAGACTTGTCTGATGATCCTTTGGAGTTTGAAAATGAAGATCCGAATAATGATGGTGATCCTGATGATCCTACTGTGGTCTTTTTTGAAGCAACTTCTGCTATTTCGATTAGCAAATTCGCTAATACCAGTCAGGTTCAAAATCCTACTGCAGTGGGAGATATCATTACATACCAGTTTGAAGTATGTAATACGGGTAGTTTGCCACTGAGCAACCTTACAGTAACTGATCCATTGGTAACAATATCTGGATTTCCGATTTCATTGCAGCCAGGACTTTGTAACATAACTACATTCTCTGGCAGCTTAACAATCACTCAACAGGACATTGAGAATGGCTTGATAGCAAACACAGCAACTGTGAGCGCTGACACTCAAGATGGCGACACGGTTACGGACCAAGCTAATGTCGATGTGTTTTTGAATATGGCTCCTCAAGTAGAGTTGACCAAAAGAGCAATAACGACTAACATTCAAAACCCAACCGCAATTGATGACTTAATTATATACGAGTTTGAAATTTGCAACACTGGTAATGTTGCCTTAATAAATGTGCAGGTTGATGATCCATTGCTTTCAATCTCTGGACTTCCTATCACATTAGGAATAGGTGAATGCAACAGCACTAATTTTACAGCAAATTATTTTATTACTGCAGCGGATCTAACCAATTTGAGTGTAACCAACTCAGCGACTGTCACTGCTTCCAATGGCACTGGAATTATTGTTTCAGATGTTTCTGATGATCCAGATTCGGTAGATCCTGGTGATGAAGATCCTACAATAGTTGCTCTCTTTGAATGTCAATTAGCTATTGGTCAACTAAGCTCAATTCCTGATCAATGCATTGGAGCAGGAGAGACCGTAACTCTTGGGACGAATCAACTGACATCAAATACACTTCCATCAGAATTTGAAGTTCTTTATCTATTATCTACAGGTCTGGATCAACGTATAGTCGCGGTTTCAAGTACACCTGATTTTCAAGTTAATATAACTGGCGCCTATGCTATTCATGTACTGATCGCAGAGACAAGCAATCCTCTGAGTAGTAGTTTTCTCAATCCTTCTGTCCTCATTCCAGGGGCAATTCTAATTAGTGAATTGCAAGCATTCATTACACAAAATTCACTGTGTAGTTTAGTGGACCCAATAGGTGTAGAATTTCTCGTATCAGAGCAACCCGTCGTAGAGCTCCTACCATCTTTTACCATTTGCAATAGTGACGAATTGCTGTTGCCTACTGTTGTTGTATTTGATGAATTATTCACAACTGTTCCGATAGATGGCATTTGGACTGAACCAACTCAAAATATATCGGTAACAGATTCATTGGACTTTACAGGATTTACTTCTGGTGCATATGTATTTACGTTTAATTCCACGAATGCAATTGATCCTTGTGTAAATGTATCAGAATCAATTGTGATTAATGTCATTGACTGCTTTAGCGAATGTGACGAATTGGTATGCAACGAAAACATTACCGTTAGTTTAGGTGATGCATGTTTTATAGTACCTACAGAAGATCAATTGTTAGAGTCGCCTGTGGCAGGAGTATACACATTAGAATTCAGCTTTGAGAACGGCATGCCATATAGTATAGATACCATTCGAAGTGATGTGGTAGGAGAGACTCTTGTGTATACAATATCTTGTGCGGGCAATAGCTGTTGGGGTAACATTCTAGTAGAAGCGAATAACATTCCGTTTGTAGAAACACCTTGTGCCTGTTCAGATAACACTGAACTTAATCCTGCTTGTGTGTTCAGATGTTTAGATGAAAATGAGATTCCAGATGCGCTTATCTCAACAGAAGAATATCTCGCTGTCTATTCAAATTGTGGTCCACCTATAATTGGAGACCTTATCGTCAGTTTAAGCCAAGATGGAGATGTCTGCAGTCCGCAGGGAATTAGAAATACCTTGGTTTATTCGGCTAAAATCGAACGACATGGTGCGATTGAAGATGTAGAATTGATGTGCCAGACATTTTGGGAACAGAAGCTGGATATTGGCGTTTCTGATGTCGACTTTTTCTCCAATTTTGGATTCCCAGGAGATGTACAATTGAATTGCAATGATATAGATGCGAATGTGAATCCTGAGATTATTCTGGAGATTACTGGAGAAGATTCCTTATCCTTTCCGTTCTTCATTGATAAGCAGAGGATCATACAGGACTCCGTTATAGTGCAGGATACTCAATTTGTCGTTTTAGAAGAATTCTTTAGAGATACTACTGTATTCAATGAAGATGGAGAATGGGAATTGGTTACCATTCAGGAGAAAATAGTAGATACCATTGTATCTCAAATTGAAGTGCCTAATGGACTAGCAATAAATCCAATTGTTGCCATTACCGATCAAACATGTAACATACTGGTGAGCTTTGCGGATACTCCTTTTGAAGCATGCGGCTCAAGTTTTAAAGTGGTCCGGACTTGGACCTTGGTCGATTGGTGTGACAATGCAATTGAGCGATCACTCAATCAAAATATAGAAGTTGTAGATACAGAAGCACCTTCCATCATAAGAACGACAAACGAAACGACCATCATCATAGATCAGCTGCCCGAAGTGCAAGTAGGTATCGATCCCTGGGTGTGCACAGCAACAGTACGATTGCCAGAATTAGAATTAAGTGATAATTGTGATGACAATCCACAATTTGTTTGGATAACAGATCACGGGACCATTAGAGATGGTTTTGCATTAGGTCTTCCATTAGAATTTAGTCCAGCTGCACTTGAGATTTTCATTGAAGACGACTGTGGCAATGCAATCAATAAAGAACTTTCTGTAGTCATTACAGACAACGTTCCACCAGTAGCATTAGCACAATCCGAATTATTAATTTCTCTCGCTTTTGGGAATCCAGGTAATGATGCTGGCGAAGCCAAAATATTTGCACAGGATTTAGATGAAGGTAGTCATGATAATGGCTGTGGTAAAGTAACATTAAAAGCTGTGCGAGCTGATGATTGGGAAGACGCTGTACGTTTGTGTACAGGAGAATTAGCTGGATTTGAACCATCAAGCTCTGCGGCAATAACGGAATTGGTTGATATTGGATTTCAGGATGATAAAGGCGACTGCATATTTGATGGCAGCAATCTTGTAGAGCTCATTGTTGAGCCCGGCGAATTTGTGAAATTCGATTGTGATGACCTCAATCTTGACTTCGAAGTAATCCTCTTTGTTTGTGATGAAGCAGGAAATCGAAATGAAGCAAGGACAAGTGTTTTTGTTTCTGAGGAATCCACACCAACATTAGAATGCGATGACATTGACTTTAGATGCTCTGATATACAAGAAGAAGAAGACATCGAATTCGAGCCACCATCAATTATTGGCTCTGCCTGTTTTAATCCGTTTTTAAGACCTCAGGTTGCATCAGAAAGAAGAATTAATGGCGCCTGTGGTGCTGCTGAAATTTTTGTGGAATGGTTTCTAGATCTTGATAATAGTGGAGATCCAACTTTCGGAGATCCCATGTGTACACAAGTAGTGACTGTAGAAACAGAAGGCGAAATTTTAGATCCATCTACAATAAAATGGCCAACGAGTAGAACAGGAGAAACTGTAACCGGAATCAACATCGAATGCAATGAATTCGGCGTGCCGCAGCGAAGAAGCTCATCAATTCAATTACCACCGCCAATGGATTGTGTACCTGAAGTTGATGAACTGGAAGGTCCTGTCTGGTGTGACAGTGATTGTGGAATCGTAGGTGTAAGTGTTGAAACGGATACATTGGCTGCAGAAGAATCATGTCTGACTCTCATCAGAAGATGGACAGTTATAGATTGGTGTCTATTTACGCCAAATGATGATGATGAACCTAATGATTCCGGCGATTCCTTTATAGCTATAGAAGATTGGGCACAAGCTGAATGTCCTACAGGAGATTGTATCGAATTTGGCCCATTTGTAAGTGAAACCATCTTTTTTAGTGCAGAACCTGACACCAATTCAGTGTCATTTACAAATCCATTCTTATTGGATGTTGATGGATTTTATACCTATGATCAAGTGATCAAGATTGTAGACACAACAGCGCCATCAATTGAAGTCCCAGATACGATTATAGTATCTACCGATATTAGTGGCAATGACCAAGGCGCTCCTGGAGTTTGTTTAGGCTCTGGTATTGTTACTGTTTCTGGTGAAGACTTTTGCAATCGGGAAGTAGTGCCAAATGAGCTAATCTGGTCCGTAGAAGTCTTGTCAGCAGAAGGAGAATTGATTAACGATGTTGTGATAATGGATCCCATACTTGGTATTTCTGCATCAACAGGAATCGGATCAGCAGGAGAGTCTAGAACAATGATCTGGACTGCATCGGATGGTTGTGGCAATGTGTCAAGAGATACAACCCTAGTCATCTATGCAGATCAAGAACCACCAGTGCCAGCATGTGTATCAGCCTTATCAACATCTTTTGATTCGATATCTCAGTCCGTGACGGTATGGGCTGATGAATTGGTGCTTTCGAGCTATGATAATTGTACGATTAGCGAAAATCTACGTCTAAGCATCTTGCAACCTGGTCAAGATGTCGTTACACCTGCAGATGTCAATTTTAATAGATTTCGATCAGTGGACTTTTCTTGCATACATGCAGGTGATATCATTGATGTTTTCGTTTGGATATTTGATGAGAGCAACAACAGCTCATTTTGTGAAACCTCAATTTTTATTCAATCCTCCGATTCTGATTGCTCCGTTGAAGATTCAGTATTTGATGTTTCAGGAAGTGCATTCTTGATAGATCAACGTCCAATACCTGATGCTATCATCTCAATAGATTCTGATCAAGCCGAGTATCCGAAGGTGACTGACACCGACCAGAATGGCAATTTTATGCAAATCGCAAATCCATCACTGCAAAATTATACAATCAATGCCACTAAAGAAGATGCAGTCAGTAATGGTATGTCGACAGCAGATCTTGTCCTATTACAACAACACATCATTGGACTTAAAGCAATAGAATCACCTTATCTATTATTAGCTGGAGATGCCAACAATGATGAACGCTTGACTGCAGCAGATGTCCTGACCTTCAGAAGAATAATTTTAGGTCTGGATGAGTCTTCTGAGTTAGATTCCTGGATTTTCATTCCAGAGGCGTACACATTTTTAGATAACAACAACCCATGGCCTTATGCATCAACAATAGAAATAGAAGGGCTTATCAAGAATGAAAATGATCAAAATTTTATCGGCGTTAAAATTGGAGATGTCAACAATGATGTAAAGCTAGATGGAACTGAAACGAGAAATGTGTCGCAGGAAGACCTGTTCTATACTGTTACCAAAGACAAAGATAAGCTGATCGTAGAGTTTTCATTAGACAAGAAATTAGCTCTTCTAGGCTTCCAATTTAAGATCAACCACAGTAGTGCTTTTTTGAGTCAGCTAAATTCTGGAATTATTACAATCAACGACAATCAATTCTTTTCAAATGAGGAAGAAACTGCGATTTCATGGTCAAATCCAACGGCACATATAGTGGAATCAGAAGACATTCTATTCACTATGGTTCTAGAGTCTGATCATTCAAATGTATCATTAGCATTCATTGAGGATTTTATTGAAGCTGAATTGTATTCAAAAACAGCAACAGATAGCCGGGATCTCATCTTAAAACAAAAGTATAATCAGACAACACTTGGATACCCATTTCCCAATCCTTCAACAAATGAAGTAATCATTCCATTCGAATTAGTAAATGGAGAGAAAGTCAATTTTAATTTTTATGATTTGAAAGGTAGACTATTGTACCAACGTTCTGGAAATTTTACAGCAGGTCATCAAAGCTTGACGATTGAAAAAGCACAATTGAAGATTAATAGCAATCAGTTGATTCTATTCACTATGAATACAGAATCATCGATGCATTATGGTCGAATACATTTTGTACCATAATATTGAGTTTATGATTGAAAGGCAATTCTAAAGAGAATTGCCTTTCATTATGTTATGGAAATGGGAGTTCTTCTACCTCATAGCCTAGATTCTCTAAGAAGTCCTTAAGAGCTTTACCAGTGCCTGCTGGCCAAGTTTTAACTTCATCAAACGGAACAATCTTGACGTCATCTAACTCATCCTCTAAAACGATATCACCCTCAGCTTTTACATGATAGGCTAGGATTACTTGATTCATTCGCTTGAAAGTATAATGGCCAATGAAACTTTGGATTGTACCATCAAGGCCAACTTCTTCCTTTATTTCTCGTATGACACATTCATCAGGATGCTCATGTTTTTCTAAGAATCCGGTAATAAGACCAAACCATTTAGGCGGCCATGCACGGTTGTGACCCAATAAAACTTGCCTATCACCATATTCTATAACAGCGGCTACAACAGGTGTAGGATTTTGATATTGTATGAAATCGCATGTGGAATTCGTACAGTGATTGTATCCATCTGGGTCTTTGATTTCCATTGATGCCTGACAGGAAGGACAAAAACTATATGTTTGGTTCATAAATAGTTATGTATGATAGTGAATTATATATGTCTTACTTAATACAAATAAATAATTAACACATTTGGTAACAAGATATACGTGATATTTGTCTATATTTACGCCTAGAATTTTAATTAGTAACTAAAGCAAAACAATGAAAGGATTTTACCAAAACTACAAGGTAGCATCTTCCCTAATATTTTCTCTATTTTTATCAGTCTTTGTCCTTGCAGGGCCTACGACTGCTTTAGAAGTAGAAGGAGGTACAATTTCAACATCAGATAATACATCATTTTGTTATTCTGATGATATCCAAGATGTGGTAACATTTGAGTTAAACGGAGGTTCAGGACCTCATTTTTTATGGTTGGTGACAGATGAAAGTGGAAACATTCTCTCAAATGAATCTAGCAATGTTATAGATTTTACTAACGCTGGTCCAGGTATCTGTACAGTATACAGCGTATCTTTTAAAGCCTTCATTTTCCCACCTCTTCGTGGAATGAATATAAATTCATTAGTTGGTTGGTTTGCCTTATCTAATGGGATAACAGTTAATCGTAGTGATTGTGATGGTATGCCAGATGATGGAGGGAATACAGGAGTTTGTACTGCTGATGGTGGAGTGCTTTCTGGTGGTCCATTTTCATTTTGTGGTCAAGATGGTGTAGCAGATTTGATAGGAGAAGATCAGATTGTTTTAACTCCAGGATCAGGAAGTGCTAGTGCATGGGTTATCACTGATGATATGGGTAATATCTTAGGATTACCACCTACATTTGCAGTAGTTGATTTTGATCCAGTATTTTTTGGAACTTGTCAAGTATGGTATTTAGCATATGATGGACCAATCACTGGTTTGTCAGTAGGTGAAAACGTTGGTAACATTACCGGTTGTTTTGATTTCTCTAATCCAATAGCTGTTGATAGAATGGATTGTAGTGTAATGCCAGATCCAGACCCAGATCCAATGGTTTGTACGGCTGATGGTGGTACATTGTCTGGTGGACCTTTTACTTTTTGTGGTCAAGATGGTGTAGCAGATTTGATAGGAGAAGATCAGATTGTTTTAACTCCAGGATCAGGAAGTGCTAGTGCATGGGTTATCACTGATGATATGGGTAATATCTTAGGATTACCACCTACATTTGCAGTAGTTGATTTTGATCCAGTATTTTTTGGAACTTGTCAAGTATGGTATTTAGCATATGATGGACCAATCACTGGTTTAGCAGTAGGAGAAAACGTTGGCAACATAACTGGTTGTTTTGACTTCTCAAACCCAATAGCAGTTAACAGAACAGATTGTACGCCAATGCCACCTGCTTGTGAGGTAAGTGGTGGTACTTTATCTGGTGGTCCTTTTTCATTTTGTGTTGAAGATGGTATAGCAGATATGATTAATCAAAACCAAATTGTCTTAACAGGTGGTTCAGGAAGTGCTTCTTCATGGGTTATCACTGATGATTTAGGTAATATTCTTGCATTGCCACCATCATTTACAGTGGTTAATTTTGATAATGTCTCTCCAGGTATTTGCCTAGTATGGTATCTAGCATATGATGGTGCTATACAAGGTGCAGAAGTTGGTTTGAATGCAAATGACATTACTGGTTGCTTCAGCTTATCAAATCCAATTGCAGTTAATAGATTAGATTGTAGTCCAACAGGAAATGACAATACAGCTCCTGACACAGTCGGTGATGCTGTAGGTGACGCTTGTGGTGTTAACTCTGGTACAATTGCACTTTGTGATGGTAGCGGAACAAACATAAATATCTGCCCAAGTGATGGAGTAGATAGCTCATTTGAAGTTTGTGTTTCAGCAAACGAAGGTGATAGTTTCTGGGTACTTATTGATCCAGACAGAAATTTGATTTCTTCACAAGAAAGTCCAGTATTTGACTTGGAAGGTTTTCCAGCTGGTCTTTGCATTATTTGCCACGTTTCATTTAGTGGTGATCTTGTTGGCTTAGCACCAGGGCTTCCTGTAGATCTTGTTGAAGGATGCATTGATTTCTCTAATGAGGTGTCTGTATCAAAATTTGTTGATGATCCGACGTATTGCTTTGGATTGAATAATCTTCAATCTGAGCCTGAGTTATCATTCTCAACAATCGGTAATCCAGTAGAGGATGTACTTAGATTACAGTTTGATGCATCAGTAGAAGGTCAAACTAGAGTTGTAATATATGACATAGTTGGTCGTACAATATATAATGACACAGTAACCATTCCAGAAGGAAGTGGTAAGAAAACTGTTGACATTGATGCATCAGAATTTGATTCTGGCTTGCACTTTATCAATGTGAACAACGGTGGTTCTGCAGCAATGGAATCATTCGTAAAAGATAACAACTAAGACTTAGTTACTATTACTTCTAATAAAACGGCTGGAACCTATGGTTTCAGCCGTTTTTTTATTCCTGTTATTCTATAATAGTATTTGCACACACATTACTCACACTTTCTTTGTCCTATTCACCAGTAAGAACAATTAAATTTTGTATTATTACTAAGCACGAAAATTTGAAGTATTGGAATTAACAGGGAGTGAAATATTTAAAGCTACACCGACTCAAGTATGGAGTATTTTGATGGATACGCCAACCCTTGCTAGAATTACACCAGGGGTTTCCAGATTGGAAGAAACAGCGGAAAATGAATTTGACGCAATCGCTGATGTCAAAATCGGACCAGTCAAAGCTTCATTCAAAGGTAAATTGACCTTGACAGACATCATTGAATCAGAACAATTTCACATCAATGTCAAACAAAACAGTAAAGTTGGAAATGTAGACGCCAAGGTCGCATTGCAACTAAAGGCAGTTTCACCTACCGAAACTCAATTGTCATTTAATGGCAAAGCAAATTTTTCTGGCACTCTTGCCAGTAAGGGCTCTCGTGTACTTTCTGGAGTAGCCTCAAGTCTCACCAAACAATTCTACAAAGAATTATCAATGGAGATAGAAAGTCGGGACTTTCCAACACCACAAATCAATTCAGACATTTCAACTAATAGAAAACATATCACTATGTCACATGAAATAACACTCAATCTAAATGGTAAATCTGTCTCTCTCAATGTAGAGAGCCGGGATTTACTTGCCGATGTCTTAAGAGACAAGCTAAGACTTACAGGCACACACATTGGATGCGATACAAGCAGTTGTGGAGCATGTACCATTTTAGTAGACGGCAAGGCGATGAAATCTTGTACGCTTCTCGCTGTTCAGGTAGATGGTAGCTCACTTACCACAGTTGAAGGATTAGCTACAAACGGAGAATTACACCCAATTCAGAAAGGCTTCAAAGAAGAACACGGATTACAATGTGGGTTTTGTACTCCTGGTATGATGTTAACAGCAGTTGACCTGTTGCAGAAAAACAGCAACCCAAATGAACATGAAATCCGAGAAGCATTAGAAGGTAATTTTTGCAGATGCACCGGTTACCACAACATCGTACGTGCGGTCAAGCACGCAGCATCTATAATGTAATTAACAAACATCTAAAAAGAATCTCCAAATGGGAAATTATATAGGAAAATCAATCAAAAGAGTTGAAGACAAACGATTCCTGACTGGTAAAGGCAACTATACCGATGATATTATTTTGCCTCAGCAAACATATGCTTACCTGGTACGTAGCCCGTATGCACATGCCAATATTGTAAAACTAGATATATCTGCCGCTGAAAAAGCCGAAGGTGTTGTAGCTATCTTTACAGGGAAAGAAATCGCAGCGGAAGAAATAGCAGGAGTTCCTTGCGGATGGCAGGTTGACTTCAAAAATGGCGATACAATGAAAGAACCACCGCATCCATTGTTGGTGGTTGATAAAGTAAAACACCTTGGAGATGCAGTAGCAGTGGTTATAGCAGAATCAAAATCTGAAGCAAGAGATGCTGCAGAACTTGTTGATGTTGAATATGATGTCTTAGATGCTGTCGTAGATCCAAAAGCTGCAGCACAAGCTGGTGCTCCATTGGTCCATGAAGATTGCCCTAATAATATGTGTTTTGATTGGGAACTTGGGAATACAAAAGAAGAGGTGGATCAAGCAATGGCTTCAGCCCATCACATTACCAAACTCGAGTTTGTAAACCAACGAGTCATCCCAAACGCTATGGAGCCAAGAGCCGCTATTGGAGATTACCAAGATGCGACTGATAAATATACTTTATACACATCCTCTCAAAATCCGCACTTGATTAGATTGTTATTGTGTGCTTTTGTTCTTGGAATTCCAGAACATAAAGTAAGAGTGATATCACCAGATGTAGGAGGAGGATTTGGAAGTAAGATATTTCATTACACAGAAGAAGCACTCGTCATATGGTGTTCAAAGAAAATTGGTCGACCTGTCAAATGGACCTCCGATCGAACGGAAGCTTTCTTGACAGATGCTCATGGTAGAGATCACGTGACAGATGCAGAAATGGGATTCGATGCAAATGGTAAAATTGTTGGATTACGAGTGAAAACATATGCCAACCTAGGAGCATATTTGTCAACCTTCGCACCAGCAGTTCCAACTTATTTGCATGGCACACTTTTGCAAGGATTATATACAACTCCAAAAATAAATGTTGATGTAACAGCGATGTTCACCAATACGAATGCTGTAGATGCCTATAGGGGAGCTGGTAGACCGGAGGCTACATTTTTATTGGAACGTCTTATAGATCTTGCAGCTTTAGAAATGAGCATTGATCCCGCAGAGTTGAGATTGAAAAATTTCATTGCACCATTTGACGGCGTTGAACAAGAAGGGTATCAGACTCAGGTCGCTCTACAATATGATAGTGGTAATTATCATGATGTATTGCATAAGGCCCTTGAAATGGTTGGCTACGAAAATTTTAGATCTGAACAAGCAGCACAATCAAATGGAAAATTATTAGGTATCGGCTTCTCAACATACATCGAAGCATGTGGGATCGCTCCCTCAGCAGTAGTTGGTGCACTGGGTGCTCGAGCTGGTCTTTATGAGTCAGCACAAGTGCGTGTACAGCCTACAGGAAAAGTGAGTGTGTATACAGGTGCCCATTCCCATGGACAGGGCCATGAAACGACCTTTGCTCAAGTAGTAGCTGATCGAATGGGTATCCCATTGGAAGATGTAGAAATCGTTCATGGAGATTCAGAATCGGTCGCCTTTGGAATGGGAACATATGGATCTAGGAGCCTTGCAGTTGGTGGTAGTGCCATTGTCAAAAGTATTGATAAGGTATTGGAAAAAGGCGCTAAAATAGCAGCACATCTTCTGGAAGCGAATGCCGATGATCTCGATTACGCTGAAGGTAAATGGACAGTAAAAGGAACAGATAAATCAATTGCCTTTGGCGATGTGTCATTAACAGCTTATGTGCCACATAACTATCCTGAAGGGCTCGAACCTGGAATGGATTTTTCAAGCTTTTATGATCCAGCGAATTTTACCTATCCATTCGGCGCCCATGTCGCAATTGTAGAAATAGATAAGCTAACAGGTAAGGTCGAATTAAAACGATTTATTGCTGTAGATGATGTGGGAAATGTCATTAACCCAATGATCGTTGATGGTCAAATACATGGTGGTCTTGCTCAAGGTATTGGTCAAGCTCTTTTCGAAGGAGCTATATATGACGACACTGGTCAATTGATCAATGGTTCATATATGGATTATTGCATGCCAAGAGCTGATGACTTGCCAATGTTTGAAATTGACAGAACTGTAACGCCGTGTCCACATAATCCATTGGGTGTAAAAGGTGCAGGTGAAGCAGGATGTATCGGATCGACTCCAGCTGTTGTGAATGCTGTAGTTGATGCTTTATGGCAAGCTGGTTATAAAGTGAAAGATGTGAAAATGCCGATGACTCCGGAGAGAGTTTGGTCAGCAATGCAAAATTCAACTCAAGCCTAATTTTTAAAGTTCAAATTCAGAATCATGATTCCAAGTAAATTCAATTATAGTAGAGCAACAAGTGTACAAGATGCCATTGCCAAATTAACTGGTGATGCAAAATTATTAGCAGGTGGACATAGTTTGTTGCCAGCTATGAAATTAAGATTAAATCAACCATCTGATTTAATCGATATATCTCGTATAGATGCCATTAGAAAAATCACAGACGAAGGTGAGTCGGTGTTAATAGGTGCAGGGGCGACTCATGGTGAAATTGCAGATTCTGCCTTAATAAAAGGAGCCTGTGCTATGGTCTGCGATGGCGCCTCTCAAATTGGCGACATTCAAGTAAGGAACAAAGGCACTATAGGAGGAAGTATCGCACACGCTGATCCAGCAGCAGACTGGCCTGCCATCGTTATAGCAGCTGATGGAATAATCATTGTTGAAGGAGCTGGCGGAAGTCGAGATATTCCAGCAGCAGATTTTTTCACAGGATTTTATGAAACAGCCTTGGCAGAAAATGAAATTATAACAGGAATTCGCATTCCAAAACAAACCAAAGGTTCTTCTTCCGCATATGTCAAGTTCGCACAACCTGCGTCTCGATTTGCAATTGTAGGATGTGCAGTCGTAAAGAATCTTGATAGTGATGGTGAAATTGGTAATGTTAAAGTTTCCATTACAGGTGTTTCAGAAAACGCATTTCGAGATCACGGAGTAGAAGATGAACTGATGGGTAAGCCACTTACAGAAGAACTCATTCAACAAGCTGCTGATAAGGCAGCTGAACGTGTTGATGTCATGAGTGATCACTATGCATCAGAGGTATATCGCAAACATCTGGCAAAGGTGTATGTGAAAAAGGCTTTAATGACGTTGATGGACTAAAATTCTTCAAATATCCCAGGCATACATAAATACAGCAGCAGATTTACCATCTGGAGTGTCAACGGTATCCTTCAAGACCTCTTTACCATTGATTCGCTGATAGAATTCAATTGCTTGATCGTTATGCTCAAATACCCATAGGTAATATTTAGGCGTACCGAACTGCTGACAATGGTGAATAGATTTTTCAAGTAATTCCTTGCCAATGCCTTTACCACGGTAATTTGGATGTACATGCAGATTGTCAAGGTAGTGACCGTATGTAGGATTATAATCAATGAAATGGCAGGCAAATCCGACTAGGGTAGTACCGGCTTTTGCTGTAATGATCATCATTTTTGGATTTTCAGTTTCAAACCGCTCCTTCCAAATCTTGAGCCTTTCATCGTACACCTCATTGTCCAAATACTCATCTGTCAAAATTCCTCTATAGAATTTTTCCCAGTTTAGTGCATGTAAGTTTGCTATGCTTACCAAGTCTTGTCTATCACCAATGCCGTACGTAATATCTTTCACCTCCGAAAGTTAACAGATTTTTAAATGCCTTAGTTAATATTTTGTAAATACTGGAAATGAGGGATTATTGGAAATGAAATATTGGTTATATAGGTGTATTCAGAATTATAAATTATAGTTCTGCAATTTTAAACTATAAAATTACTAATATGAAATATTTAAAAATAATCGTAACGAGCATCATGTTCTTTGGGGTGGTTGGACTTGCAAGTGCACAGTTTTGCCCATTTCCAACAAACTCGTTCAATAGATATAATACTGGTTCCTTTTATAATGGATCTTATGCTTCTAACTCTCTCCAGACTTATGCATTTAATTTGCAAAGAACTTTGCAAGAGGGATACCGCACAGGAAGGTTATCAAAATTTGAACTTAATAATATCGAATCGGATTATGACCGATTAGCAAGAGAGGTCAGATGGGCCTACGCTGATAGAAGGTTGACGTTTTCAGAGCGTTCAAGAATTGATTTATACAGAAATCGCTTGGAACGAAGATTGCGAAGAGACTGGAATGATGTAGGCTAGATTTCCTGCACACTGATGATAAACAGCTAGCAGTTCCTTTAATTTGGAACTGCTTTTTTTTTTTAATAAAGACGACTCTCAAATCACCCCACCTGACTTTATCCGGCGAGTCTGCCATGATCCCGATAGCTATCGGGAGAGTAGTCTGAGTTCTAAGGAGGTATTTACACGGTTAGCCTAATGACCTGTCTCCTTTGAGTAGGTTTAGAAGGTGATTTGCATTTAAACCATTGGCCCGAAGCGCAGTCTCCCTCGAGGTAGATTTAGAGGGTGAATGTATTTATACTTTTAACCCGAAGCAATTTGTTTCCTTACAAAGCAATCAATACATTAGACGTCTAGGAAAACACCGCACAATGAAAAAAATTGCCCTTCTACTTACGCTTTTGATCGCAGGTCATTCTCTTTTTGCTCAAGAAATAAATGACCAAACGTTCCTTAGATATGCCAAGGCATCTTTGCCACAACTTAAAGAACTGTTGGCTATACCTAATGATGCACACTTTCACGATGATATCGAACTGAATGTACTCTGGTGTGAAAAGCACTTCACTAAAAGAGGATTTGTAACGAAGAGACTGGATACGGAGACAGTACCATTATTGTTAGCTGAAAGAATGTCAAAGAATCGCAACGCAAAAACAGTTCTCATTTATTTGCAAGTAGACGGTCAGCCAGTAGATCCCGCATTTTGGTTTCAAGAAAACCCATATGAAGCAGTATTAAAAGCCAAGGCACCAGAAGGTGGTTGGGATGAGATTCCGTGGACAAATGTATACGTAGAAAATCCTGATCCGGAATGGCGGATTTTTGCACGTTCTACTGCAGACAGCAAAGGAGCAGTGAATATGTTTTTGACAGCTATCGACATGATCAACAAAGAAACTTTTACTCCCGACTATAACATTAAGGTCATTATGGATTTTGAAGAAGAAATTGGTTCTCCAAGATTGCCTAAGGCAGTAGTAGATTACAAAGCAGAATTAGCAGCTGATATGTTGGTCATCTTTGACGGTCCAAGACACTTGTCCAATCAACCATCCTTAACGTTTGGTGCAAGGGGAATAAGTACAATAACCCTCAAAGTATTTGGGCCATATTTTCCTCAACACAGTGGGCATTATGGTAACTATGTTCCGAATCCTGCAGTCAGATTGGCTCAATTAATTGCCAGTATGAAAGATGATCAGGGAAAAGTGATAATCCCTGGATTCTATGACAACATTACCTTGTCTGATGATGTGAAAACAATATTAGCTCAGGTACCTGACGATGAACAAAACATCAAACTTAAAATGGGTATAGCCAAACCGGATGGCGTCGCACCTAGTTATCAGGAAAGCATACAGTATCCATCCTTAAATGTAAGAGGATTGTCTTCAGGTTGGGTTGGTGAAGAAAGCCGAACAATTGTCCCTTCTTCTGCAACCGCTGAAATAGACATGCGCTTAGTATTGGAAAGTGATCCTGATCGCTTAATCGCTTTATTGAAGGAACACATTAATGATCAAGGCTACCACATTGTGGCAGACAAACCAACAGCGCAAGAGCGACTGACACATAATAAGATTTGTTCATTTAGTCATGAGACATCATATCTTGCTTTTCGCACCGATTTTAATTCTGAAATTGGAAAATGGTTGGATAAGGCATTGTCAACTGCTTTTAATCAAACGCCGATCAAACAACGCACTTCTGGTGGTAGTATTCCGATATCGCCCTTTGTAAATGAATTGGGTATTCCCGCAGTTACAGTGCCTACGGTTAATAGAGATAATAACCAACATAGCCCTAATGAAAATATCCGTTTTGGAAATTACGTTGATGGAATCAAAACGATTTATCATATCCTTAAAGAACCTTTAGGGAATAAATAATGTCTTTCCACAATGACAGCAATTCACTACATTTGCTGACCATTTGATAATGTATAAACTGACGGACAAAGTAATGATAGAAAGAGGAATTGTAGTATATCAAATTATCCAACAACGCTTATTTTCAAACTTGAAACTTGTAGCTTTTCTTTGTTTTCTACTTGCATTGTCATTAAATAGTTTTGCTCAAAAGAAGGACATTCCTTTTTACAATACTGTCTTCGAAAAATTTCCTAAGTATGAATCAAAGGGCTTTGTGTTTCCTGTTGGTGAGCAATCTTTTAAAGGCTACTATAATGCAAAGAAATTTAAAGATGACAACCATTTGGGAGAAGATTGGAATGGAATAGGTGGCGGCAATTCTGATTTAGGTGATACAATATATTCGACATCAAGTGGTTTTGTTCGATTCGCCAGAGATACAGGAATAAGAGGTTGGGGCAAGGTGATTAGGATCATACACAAATATCAAGGACAATATTACGAGTCTGTATATGCTCATTGTGACAGCATTACGGTCAAAGAAAATACGATGATATCCATCGGCAGAAAAGTTGGAACTATAGGCACTGCAAACGGAGCCTATCCAGCTCACTTACATTTCGAACTCAGAGATGATGTTACAATGGGTCTCGGTTTTGGTTATTCTGAAGATAACGCTGGCTATATGCATCCCACGCAATTTATTCAGCAGAATGCGTATGAGAATACGAGTGCTCAATAAAAAAGATAAGTTGTTTATCACCCTCTAAATCTCCCACAAGGGAGACAGTACTTCGGGATAAAGTTGTAAATGCCTC
>CAYNMW010000049.1:0-24963 GCA_964398295.1 uncultured Saprospiraceae bacterium
ATTCAAACAAAATGATAACTATGAAAAAGGCCTTTAAAATAGTCGGTGTGTTGGTCTTGGCAGTTTTACTTGCCCTTTTTCTTGCTCCAATTTTACTGGAAGACAAGATAATTGACCGTATAAAACAAGAAATCAACACAAACGTAAATGCTACTGTTGACTTCGAGGATGTTGACCTGTCATTTTTTAAAGGGTTCCCATACCCCAGCATTACCATTTCAAATCTGACAGTTTCGGGATCATCTCCAAATGAAGCTCAACAGCTTGCCCAGATTGATGAGCTTTTTGTCAAGATTGGCCTCGCATCCGTGCTGCATAGCGATGAACCGATAGAGCTAGTGAGCATGACTCTTGACAAACCAGAATTCCTCGTATATACAGCAAAAGATGGAAGTACTAACACAGCTGTTTTACCTTCTAACTCTACTTCAGACAATTCTGCTTATTCAATTGATATTCAGTCTTATAAGATTAAAGATGGTACCATCAGATACATTAACATTCAAGGAAAAACTGAAGCAAGCTTATCTGGTATCAATCATACTGGCAAAGGTGACTTTACCAATGATCAATTTACGTTATTGACTGAAACTAATGTTGAATCTGCAACCCTCAAAAGTGATAATATACTCCTTGCCAAAGATATCCGCATCCAAAGCAAGTTGCCTCTGGAAGTTAATCTTGCAAACAATTCTTATGAATTTGATGACGGACTCATTTTACTGAATGCATTTAAGTTGAATGCAGATGGTAAGATAGTTGTAAAAGAAGAAGGCATACAAATTGATGCATCTTCAAATGCAAATAACAATTCGATCAGAGAATTTATATCATTGATACCCTATGCTTTCACTAAGGATTTTGAAGGAGTAGATGCATCTGGACAATTTGATTATAAAGCGAAAATTAATGGTCTATATGCCAATGACCGAAGTCGTATACCTTCGTTTGATCTCGCAGCTCAAATAGACGACGCAAGAGTCAAATATCCTAATTTGAATTTACCAATTGAAGACATCAACATGTCTTTACAAGCAACTAACAGATCTGGACAAATCAACAAAACAGATATTACGATAAAGCCATTACACTTTGAGATTGATGGCGATCCATTTGAAGCTAGTTTGGTTCAGACCCAATCTGATGTTCCTTCTTTTGACCTAGCATTGAAGACAGATATGGACATTTCAAAACTTGCAAAAGCTTGTCCAATTCATAATGTAGAACAACTCATCGGCCAGCTCAAACTAGATGTAACAAGCGCTGGTAAGACTGATGATTTGACCCAGCAGAAATTTGATCAACTTAATTCCCAAGGTACGATTCAGTTGGAGGGGTTTGAATATGCAGCAGCCAATAGTGATCCTATATTGATCAAGCAATTGGAAGGAAAATTTGCAGATGACAAGTTGATTTTGAAAAATTTTTCAGTTGAATCAAATGGAAATGATATTAAAGGAAGTGGACAGTTGTCACAATTGCTAGATTTCTATTTCAATTCGGCACAATTGAATGGCAAGCTGGTGGCAACGTCAAATCGAATGGACTTAAACGATTATTTGGAAGAGTCTTTAGATACCACAACAGCCTCGGTCCCTTTTCTTGATAGTTTTGATCAGTTAAATATTGACCTGGACTACAGCACGGATTCACTTATTTACGATGCGTATGAGTTATCTGATGTACAAATGAATGGCTCATTTTCAAACAACCAAATAGCTATACAAAAGGCTTCTGGTCTTAATGGTAAATCTGATTTTACATTTCATGGAAAGTTGTCTAATCTATATGATTACCTATATAGTGCTGAGTCAATGACCGGAGACCTTACCGTTACGGCTAAGGAAATATTTTATGAAGACTTTGTAGAGGAATCAACTAGTGGTACTCAAACAGAAGAAATACCATTGATCCCTGCCAACCTAGACATCAACCTTACAGTGAATGCGGATAAATTACATTATGAGCAAATCACCATGACTGATGTCAAATCATCACTAGTAGTATTGGCAAATCAAGTAGAAATTACAGAAGCAACAGGTCGGACTTTTGGTGGCGAATTAAATCTTTCTGGATATTATAATACTGAAAATCCGAATTCTCCACAATTTGGGTTACGCTACCAAATGGCAGACATGGAAGTAGTGAAGGCCATCAAATCAAACAGAACATTCAAAATCCTTGCTCCTATAGCTTCATTCATAGAAGGTACATTTAACTCTAGTTTTGTTTTGGAAGGTCTGTTAGAGAATGACCTAATGCCTAATTTCAACACCTTATCTGGTACAGGCTTTTTGGAGACCCTTGACGGGAAATTAACCGGATATCAACCAGTAGAAAAACTTAAATCCTACTTTAATATTGATGACCAAAAAGAATGGTTTTTAAAGGGTACTAAAAATTGGTTTGAGATAAAAAACGGTGCTTTACAGGTTAAGGAATTCGATTATACTGTAAAGGATATTCCGATGAAAATATCAGGAAGTCATCGATTTAATCAGGACATGAATTACCTAATTAAAGCTTCCATTCCACGAAAGTATGTTGAAGCCACTGAGCTGGGAAAAGTAGTGTCTGAAGAATTCGATGAAATTTTAGAACAAATCAATAAAAGAGGTCTGGATTTGCAAAGCAGTAATTATGTAGATGCTGACATTCTCTTAACGGGAAACATTAGAAGCCCAAAGTTGGAAATTGTCAATGTGCGCATAGCTGACAAACCACTGACAGAACAAGTCAAAGATCAAGTCAAACAAAAAGTAGAAGAAAAGAAAGCTGAACTTAGAGATACCGTTCAAGCAAAGATTGACGAAACAGTCACCACAATCAGAGATACAATACAGACAAAAACAAACGAGTTAAAAGATACTATTGTGGCTAAGGCTGAAGAAATCATAGATAGTACTAAAGAGAAGGCAAAGGAAATTGTAATTGCTCAACTTGATACATTGCTGACTGATAAATTACCTGACTCCACGATTAATGTATACAAAGACAAGGCAATTGAAATCATTACTAAAAATACAGATATGAGCGTGGATAGTATTCTTGACAAAATCAAAAATCCGTTTAAATTGAAAAAGAAAATTAAAGGGTTTTAAAAAAACATTGGAATTTTTTGGCAGAGTTAATTTGAAACACATAGATTTGCATTAATGAATTTGACAATAAATATTTGGTGGTGGCTTAAACAGAACCTGAATTCGGGATTGTAGCTCCATCTATATTTTAACATATAAAAGGCTTATCGTTCCCGGTAAGCCTTTTTTTATTGCAGTAATATGACACAAAAAATAACATCGAAAACAACGGTATTAGAAGCGGATCTTGCGACACCGGTGGGCTTGTTTTTAAAAATCAGAGAAAAATACACTCAATCAATATTATTGGAAAGTGCAGCTTATGCTAGTAGACAAGACCACCTCACTTTTATTTGTTTCGAGTCAGTAGCTGAGCTTAGCATCAAAGAAGGAATATTGTGTACGAACGACTCATGCAAGGATGATTTTGATATCTCTAGTGAAATAAAAAACTTCATGGCATCCTTTGAGATGACACAGGATTCCTTCAGCAAGCAATTCAATTGTATTTTTGGATTCTCCACTTTTGATTCGGTACAGTACTTCGAAGACATTCAATTTGATCAAACCAAAGATCAACACCTCATACCCCATCTGCGCTACGACTTCTATCGATTTATTTTGGTATTCGATCACTACCATCAAGAACTACATTTGATTGAAAACATCCCTGACGGAGAGCAAGCACAATCTTCATCTGTCGTCGATTTGATCAACAACCGAACCTATCCAAAAAGTGGATTTCGAATGGTAGATGATGAATACTCGTCAATGACAGACGATCAATATAAAGAGATGGTTACCAAAGCCAAGGCCCATTGCAAACGGGGAGATGTCTTTCAGTTGGTATTAGCACGCAGATTTTCTCAACAATTTGAAGGAGACGACTTTAATGTATACAGAGCATTAAGAGCCATTAATCCTAGTCCGTATCTCTATTATTTTGACTACAATGATTACAAAATATTCGGCTCTTCACCAGAAGCTCAAATTAAAATCACTAATGGAATTGCTGAAATCCATCCCATAGCAGGAACCTACAGAAGAACTGGAAACAAACAAGATGATGAAGCCTTGGCACAAAAATTAGAGAACGACCCTAAGGAAGTCGCAGAACATATTATGTTGGTAGACCTGGCAAGAAATGACTTAAGTATTTCAACGAGTGGTGTGCATGTGGAATCCTTTAAAGAAGCACAATACTTCAGCCATGTCATTCATTTAACCTCAGTGGTTAAAGGAAATCTAAATGAGGATGTCACCAACTTTCAAATCTTTGCAGACACATTCCCAGCAGGCACATTATCAGGAGCTCCTAAGTACAAGGCTATGGAGTTAATCAGTAAATATGAGCCACATTCCAGAAGTTTCTACGGCGGAGGCATTGGTATGATTCATTTTAATGGTGATCTTAATCATGCCATTATCATTCGTTCTTTTTTGAGTAAAGACAATGTCCTCCACAGACAAGCAGGCGCAGGATTGGTTATCAAATCCGATGAAGAAAGCGAACTACAGGAGGTCAATAATAAATTAGCTGCGTTGAAAAAGGCGCTTGAAATTGCAGAACAAAAATATTCAATTCAAATAGATGGATAAGATAGTAGTCATAGACAATTACGATTCATTTACCTATAATTTGGTTCACCTCATTAAGGAACTCACAGGCAATCCCGTTGATGTCTTTAGAAACGATCAAATTGAACTCGACGCGCTTGATCAGTTTGATACAATCATATTATCTCCTGGACCTGGCATTCCTGAGGAAGCCGGCAGACTAAAGGAAATTATAATGCGATTTGCTCCAAGTAAAAAAATCCTAGGAGTCTGTCTGGGACAACAAGCGATAGGTGAAGTGTTTGGTAGTCAATTAAAAAACCTGGAGGAGGTCTTTCATGGAGTAGAAACCCCAATGACACAAACAGACATATCCTGTGCTTTATTTGAAGGAATAGACAAAACATTCCCAGCAGGAAGATATCATTCCTGGGTTATAGATAAAGACACACTATCCGATGAATTAGAAATTACATGCATTGATGAATACGATGAAATCATGGGCATCAAGCACAAAGAATATAAAGTGTATGCTATTCAGTTTCATCCAGAGTCAATATTAACACCAGATGGTGAAACAATGATGTCCAATTTTATATTTAACTGTTAGCTATGCATATTTTAGATAAAATAGTC
Organism: uncultured Saprospiraceae bacterium; assembly: GCA_964398295.1. Lineage (GTDB taxonomy): Bacteria > Bacteroidota > Bacteroidia > Chitinophagales > Saprospiraceae > CALFUK01. Next base: position 5,274 of record CAYNMW010000049.1, read on the forward strand.
GCACACAAAAAGACAGAGTTAACTGCTCGAAAAGAAAAACTATCCATAAAAGAAATGGAAAGCAAAACACTCTTTTCGAGAGAAACGAATTCATTATCTGCTGCATTACAACATTCAGTGACAGGCATTATTGCAGAATTCAAACGTCGATCTCCATCAAAGCCAAGCATCAACCTTGCTGCTAAAGTCAGCCAAATAGTGACGCACTATACGCAGGCAGGAGTAAGCGGTATTTCTGTTTTGACTGACGAGCATTTTTTTGGCGGACATACACAAGATATTCTGGATGCAAGACGAATTGTTGACACACCTTTATTGAGAAAAGAATTCATTATCGATGAGTATCAAATCATTGAAGCTAAAGCGATCGGTGCAGATGCAATCTTGCTGATTACAGAGATTCTGACAAAAGAAGAAATAAAAACATTTGCAGAATTAGCTAAATCAATCAATCTGGAAATATTGCTTGAGGTGCACACAGAAAAGCAACTAGAAAAATATAACCCCACTGTAGATATTGTTGGGGTGAACAATAGAGATCTGACACAGTTTACTGTTGACCCGGAACACAGCGTTCGCTTTTTTGACAAGCTACCTAATGAAGCTGTGAAGATATCTGAGAGTGGCATTCATAATCCAGAAACAATTATGAGATTAAGAGAGGTTGGTTATGATGGCTTTTTGATTGGCGAACGATTTATGAAAACAATGGACCCTGGTAAAGCTTGTCAACAATTTATTGAATCTCTAATTGTGAAAGCGTGATTATTAAAGTCTGTGGATTGCGGGAAAAGGAAAACATTAAAGAAATCTGTGCTACAGACATACACATGATTGGCTTAAACTTTTATCCGTTGTCTAGCAGATTTGTCAGCGAATTTAATGAAGGAGCGATACATGCCATTCCAGATTACATTAAGAAAGTAGGTGTATTTGTCAATGCAGATCTAGCTTTCGTAAAAGACAAAACAAACACTTACGGATTGGATTATGTCCAGCTACACGGAGATGAGGATTTCGACTATTGTAAAGAGATTAGTGAAGCATGTAGAGTGATAAAAGTATTCAGAGTCGATGACAAATTTGATTGGAGTACAGTTGCTGAATATTCCAGAATTGCAGAATATTTTTTATTTGACACAAAGACACCTGCATTTGGTGGTAGCGGTAAGAAATTCAAATGGGATATGTTGAATAAATATCAAGAGGCCACACCATTTCTGTTGAGTGGCGGTATTGGTCCATCGGATGCAATGTTAATCAAGATGATCACTCATCCACAATTCGCTGGCGTCGACATCAACAGTAAATTTGAAATAGCTCCTGCCTTAAAGAGCAAGGAATTAGTAGATACTTTTTTAACTGTATTAAAAACAACGTAAGGTGAAATACCAAGTAAATAAGGATGGTTTCTATGGTGAGTATGGTGGGTCTTTTATACCAGAAATGCTGCATTCCAATATTGACAATTTACAAAGGCAATATTTGGATATTATAGCTGAAGCATCTTTTGAGAAAGAGTTTAGGGCCTTATTAAAGGATTATGTTGGACGTCCATCACCACTCTATTTTGCATCCAAATTATCAAGAGAATTAAATACAAAAGTCTACTTAAAAAGAGAAGATTTAAATCATACAGGTGCACACAAAATCAACAATACCATTGGTCAGATACTACTGGCCAAGCGACTTGGTAAAAACAGAATCATTGCAGAGACAGGTGCGGGCCAACATGGCGTCGCAACTGCTACGGTGTGTGCATTGATGGGAATAGAATGCGTCGTATACATGGGTAAAATTGACATTGCCAGACAAGCACCTAATGTTGCAAGAATGCGCATGCTTGGAGCTAAAGTAGAACCAGCATTGAGTGGTAGTCAAACATTGAAAGATGCAACTAACGAAGCCATCAGAGACTGGATCAATAACCCAGTCAACACACATTACATCATAGGCTCTGTAGTAGGACCACATCCCTATCCTGACTTAGTTGCCAAATTTCAATCGGTAATCAGTGAAGAAATGAAGTGGCAATTAAAAGAACAAACTGGAAAAGAAAACCCTGATTATATAGTTGCTTGTGTTGGTGGTGGCAGTAATGCTGCCGGCGCCTTCTATCATTATCTCGAAGATGAAGCTGTCAAACTAGTACTCGTTGAAGCAGCAGGTAAAGGAATCGATTCTGGTGAAAGCGCGGCAACAAGCGTGTTAGGATCCATGGGTATCATCCACGGTAGCAGGACAATGTTGATGCAAACTGAGGATGGACAAATTGTAGAACCCTACTCCATTTCTGCTGGTTTAGATTATCCCGGCATCGGTCCGCTGCATGCTCATTTAATCAACTCTGAAAGAGCGATGGTATTTAGTGCGACTGATGACGACGCTATTGATGCAGCTTTCCATTTGACAAGAGCAGAAGGCATTATTCCAGCATTAGAAACTGCACACGCTTTCGCAATCTTAAATCAGGTTGGGGCCAAGCCAGAAGAAACAATGGTAGTATGCCTGTCTGGTAGAGGAGATAAAGATTTGGCAACATATATCAAGTACTTGGATGAAAATTCCCCTCCCGTGGACGGGAATTGAATTTCAAAACAAAGAAAACAAATGACAAACAGACTAACAGAACTCTTCAATAGAAAGTCATCGAATGTATTGAACATATACTTCACCGCAGGTCATCCTTCTTTGGATAGCACAGTACAAATCATCCAAGCCCTAGAAAAAAATGGAGCGGACATCATTGAACTAGGTATGCCCTACTCTGATCCTATGGCAGATGGTGAGACGATCCAACAAAGTAGTGCTGTGGCATTGAAGAATGGAATGACACTTGACACTTTATTTGCCCAGGTTGCAGAAGCGAGGTTGACAGTACAAATTCCATTAATCGTTATGGGATACTACAATCAACTGATTCAATATGGTATCGAAAAATTTGTCAAACGTTGTGAGGAGGTAGGTATTGATGGGATGATCATTCCTGATTTACCTATGAATATTTTCAAGCAAGATCATCAGGAATTATTTGACAAACACAACATCTCTCATTCCTTCTTAGTGACACCACAAACCTCTGAAGAAAGAATCAGAATGGCGGACGAATTGAGTACAGGTTTTATTTACATTGTATCTCAATCAAGTATTACCGGAAAGACAGGAGATATCAATGAGCAGCAAATCAATTACTTCAACCGCATCAATGCAATGAAGCTGACTACACCCACACTCATTGGATTTGGGATTCATGATAAGGCGACCAAAGAAAGGGCCTTCAACTTTGCTAATGGAGCAATTATTGGAAGTGCATTTATACGAGCCATTGATGGCGCTAATAGACAATTGGATTCTTCGATAGAACATTTTTTTCAAAAGCTTAATGAATAAGAACACCAGTATAATTTACTAAATTCAACTTTGCTCTAGCATTCTTTAGATTAAAACAAACCAATGGCGCACGCATCAGAAACAATGCCCTACCACTACAAGCCTTCACTCAATATGTCAAGAGATGAAAAGGTACTTGTTTATGAAAAAGTTATCTCCGAACTAAGCGCTTTACTCCAAGGCGAAACTGATGTCATCCTAAAAATGTGTAGCATCAACTGTTTGCTAAAATCCAACTTAACACACTACTACTGGGTTGGCTTTTACTGTGTAAATGATGGCAAGTTAACTGTAGGTCCATATCAAGGCACACTTGGATGTTTGCATATTGATTTCAAAAAAGGAGTTTGTGGAGCTGTTGCAAATTCTAAACAAACAAAAATAGTCAAACAGGTACACGAACTCACCCAAGGAGATGAACATATCGCCTGTGACCCAAATTCGCAGTCAGAAATTGTTGTTCCCGTTTTAAATCCTAAAGGTAATCTCATAGCAGTCTTTGACGTTGATAGTTCGTTACCAGAAAGTTTTGACGAGACTGATCAAATCTATTTAGAAAAAATCATGCATTTATTTTTCGTAGAAAGCCATTCTACCCAAGCACAACTAGTCCTATGAAATCCTCTTTGTCTGAACGAGGTCAGGTCGCTGCACAAACTATTCTGAGAATTGATCTTGATGTTTCCAATGAAGCCGCTGACAATCTTTATGACCCTATTTTAAATCCAGATGGTGTGTTCCCTTTGAGCATAGCAGAAAACAGATTGTTGTGGGACACCTTGAAAGTTAAGTTTCAAGAAATAGCTACTGAACATCCTATTGATGATTGGGTCTTAGGCTATACATCTGCATCTGGCGCAGACGAGTTTAAAGAAGCAGTTGCCACTTTCTACCAACAATTTATTACCAATTGTGCAATTGAACCAAAAACCTTGGCCTGTTCACCAGGTGCAACTGGTATTGTAGAAATGACAGGTCTATTGTTAGCTGACCCTGGTGATGTATTTGCTGTACCAGCACCATGCTATCCTGTATACCGACAAGATTTTGGAAACATTTCAAACTTAGAAAGATATGATGTCATAACATTCAATCAACTAGACGAACTACAACATGGTCCATTATTGAACTTGATGGATTTAGAAAGAGCAAAAAGTGATATTGAACAACAAGGAAAACGATTGCGTATTGTACTACTCACTTCACCTGATAATCCAACGGGAGTCCGTTATACTCCAAAACATTTAGAAGAAATAGCGGACTGGTGCGAATCACGATCAATTCATTTGATTGTCAACGAGCTTTATGCACTCTCCTTAATTGATACAAGTCATGCATTAATTAAAGATGATTACCCAATTGAACAAGACTTTGATTCATTTGCCTACATCATGGCGCACAGAAAAAGTAATTTTCTTCATCACTGGTACTCGTTCTCTAAGGACTTTGGCATTTCTGGTTTTCGTGTTGGTATCCTGCATTCTCACAATGAACAGTTATTGACTGCCTATGAAAACTATAACTTGTCACATAGTGTGTCAAACCACACCCAATGGCTACTCATTAAATTGATGGAGGACGAGACCTTTATTCAGAATTACATTGCGGAGAATACGAGACAGCTTACCAAATCTTATGTGCATATCATTGAATTATTGCGCAAACACAACATCAAGTATGCACCTTCTATGGGAGGATTATTCGTGTGGGCTGATTTCTCAAGATTCCTTGTCGAACAATCCTACGATGCTGAAATTGACTTTTGGCAAAACATGTATAAAGAAACTGGTGTCTTACTAACACCTGGTCATGGCTTCGGCCACAAGGGATTTGGATTTTTTAGAATTGTATATCCCTATGTGAGTTATTCAATTTTAACTGTCGGTATGGCAAAATTGGATAAGTTTTTATTGGAGGTCTAGCCATCTCCAAAGTAAAACTATTCTATCCTTGCACTCAAGTGCTCAGGATCTGAATCACTTGTATCTGCTAAATGCTCATCTATCAGCAGCTGAAGTTTTGCTACGACTTCGGGACGGTTCTCATATTGATCATATTTCTCACCAATATCTTTTTCAATTTCATATAATAAAGGTTGATCTAGTTCAACTGGATTCCAGTATAAGATTTCATCCATAGAATGGATATGCATTTTCCAGTCTTTAGTTCTTACAGCATGCAACTGCCCTCTTTTCCAATAAAAAAAATCATCCCTCTTCGAATACTCACTTTCACCTTTTAAAACTGGACTTAGATCTATACCGTCCATCTTTCTATCCTTTGGTGATTCAACATTTGTAATAGAAGCAATTGTTTCGAATAAATCTATTATCGAGCCCAATTCAGTTACGACTCCTTTCGTCACAATAGATGGTCCCCAAAAAATTGTTGGTACTCGTTGACCTCCTTCAAAGCTAGTCCCTTTACCGGCCCGCAATGGCCCTGAAGAACCTCCGTGTGTTTTAAAGGCCAACCAAGGACCATTATCAGATGAAAAAACGACTAAGCTGTTTTGTTCCAGATTTTGTGATTTCAATGTTTCAATAATCTGCCCTACACTCCAATCTATTTCTTCAATGACATCTCCATATAACCCACGATCACTATTCCCTACCCGATCAGGATGTGCATATAATGGAATATGCGGCATTGAGTGTGGGACATATAAGAAAAATGGATTATCTGCATTTCGATTGATGAAATCAATCGCTTTTTCTGTATACCTCTTTGTAATGGTATGCTGGTTTGCTGGACGCTCAACCTCAGTAAGGCCTTCAACAATTGGGACATCATAATCCATTGGATTTTTGATAAACAATGGATCATTTGAACCCTCCAAATAGTTGACAGTTCCTTCAACAAGGTTCATATCATTACTATATGGAATTCCCCAAAATTCATCAAAACCTTGGGTTGTCGGCAAATGTTGAGGTAGGTGTCCGAGATGCCATTTACCAAAAATCCCTGTAGCATAATGTTTTTGTTTCAGCATTTCTGCAATTGTAATTTCTTCTTGAGGCAAGCCACCAGACGAATCTGGAAAAAAGACACCACGCTTAGGTGAAGTCATTCCATTTCGTATTGGATATCTTCCTGTCAACAAGCCTGCACGACTCGGCGTACATACTGGATCCGGAGAATAAAACTGAGTCCATCTTTGTCCTTCTTCAGCGAGCTGATCGAGATGTGGTGTTTGAATTGTCGGATTTCCATAACTGCTCAAATCTCCGTAACCCATATCATCAGCATAAATGATAATAATATTTGGAGGGCGATTTTCAAAAGAAGACTTAAGGACTGTCCGCTCATTCTGATCAAACTGTATTTTATTTGAGCAGCTACAGATTATCAAGACCAGGAATACTGAATGTAATATTTTCATCTTTACTTGTTGACCATCAAAAGATACTAAATAGCCATCAATAGCAAGAAATACTATTTCTATTTATGTATTTTAGAGTCAAACAATATCATCATGGAAAGACGGTCATTTATTCAATCAGGCTTAGCAGTAACTGGCTTAGGCGCATGCACAAGTACCAAAGCAATCGTAGACAACAGCACAATTGAAGTTGACAATGAATTGTATGAATGGCGCACCTATGATATTAAGTGGGGGTCTAATGTTACAGCTCTAACAGACTATTTGAAAGAAGTATTAAAGCCAGCTTTATTGCGAGCTGGAGCGAATCATATGATGGTTTTTGACGAAGTAGCGCCAGGTGGTCCCAACAAAATTTTTGCATTAATTAGTTATCCAAATGCCTCTGCATATGTTGCCTGCCAGCAATTAGTTAGCGATACAGTTTACCAAAGAGCAGCCACATCTTACCATGCAATACCTGCAGATAAGCCTCTATACAACCGATTTAGTTCAAGTCTTCTTCATGCATTTGATGGTATGAAACAAATGCTACAACCAGTTGCAGGTGCCACTGTTTTTGAGTTGAGAATATATGAAGGCTATAGCGAAGATGCTGTTCGAAGAAAAATAATGATGTTTGATGATGAAGAAATTCCACTATTCCATGAAGTTGGTTTACATCCAATTTTCTTTGGTAACATGATTAGTGGTCCTCTTCGACCTTGCTTAGTATACATGATTAATTTTACTGACATGGATGCCCATGGCAAAGCTTGGCAAGCATTTCTCCAGTCCGAAGAATGGAATGAAATGAAGGTAAAGTCTATATATGCCAATACCATTTCAAACATCAGAAATACATTTTTAAAGCAGATCTAAACCCCACACCACATATTTCTTTATTCTAGCCAAAATCCTGAGTCTTTATAACTATAAAAACATGCTAGAACTGGATTCATATATAGAAAAAACAATGTATTCAAAGATTCTCGTAACTGGGTAATCCTATCATATCTTGCTGACTTTCAATCAGATATAAAGAACACAATCCATTTCCAAAATATATTTCACTTTAAACTAGGGGGTGCGACTTTTAAGATCATCATATTGCCGTATTGTCTATATGACAAAACAATGCTGATTAAGAAACCACCTGAAATTCTGAGCCTAAACTGGAAATGATTCCAAACATTTAAAAAATACTTAAAGATTAAATTACTTAGTTATGAAGAAAATGTACACTTGCTTATACACAAGCAACTTCATACTTACCCTGCTTTTTAGTTGTTGTTGCATAAGCATATTTGCAGCAGGAGCTCCTTCAGTTTTTCATGCTGATAACAGCGTAAGTGTTGCTTGTCAAACAGCACCTCCAATACAATGTCCTTCTACCTTTCATGGATGTCCTGGAAGTGATACAACACCTGCTACGACAGGATTTGCTACTGCTCAGGCAGGAGATGCAGATTGTCCTGCTCCTACTCTTACCTTTACTGACATTGAAACCACTACTGGTGCTTGTCAAGGAGAGGTAACGATAAAGAGAGTTTGGACTGCAAGCTATCCAGGGAATACAGATCCTTGGCTTACTTCAAATTGTAATCAACTTATTTTCATAGCGGATACACAAGCACCTACTATTGCTTGTCCTAATGATATTGTTGTTGCTACCAATTGTTTTGCGGTTTCATGGCCGGAAGCTGGTGCAGGTGACAATTGTGGTATCGCTTCTTTATCACCGAACATCCCTAGTGGAAGTTCTTTTGGCGTTGGTACTACACCAGTAACCTACACAGCAACAGATAACTGCGGAAATTCCGTAAGCTGTTCATTCAACGTTACAGTTCAAGGTGACTGTTGTGGAGCACCTCCAATTACTTGCCCTGCAGATTTTGTAGGATGTATTGCAGCTCCAGTTGTAAAATCAGAAACAGGATTTGCGACATCTGAAGGAACAGATGCTTGTGGTGACGCATTGGTTACTTTTTCTGATGTTACTGTATCAGAAGGACCTTGTAAAGGTGAATTTGTGTTAGACAGAACATGGACAGCTACATCAGTTCAGACTGGTTTGACGTCTACTTGTTTACAAAGAATTACAGCAAAGGATGATACTCCTCCAACAATTGCTAATTGTCCTGCTAACATTGTTATATCAACCGGTTCATCTTGTGTTGCCAATTGGTCATTACCAGTTGCAAATGATGATTGTGGAATTGATTTCTTTTCCTCAACACACAATCCTGGTCAAACATTCGCAGATGGACAAACAACTACAGTAACATACACTGCTACTGATCAATGTGGCAATAGTACTGCTTGTTCATTTACAGTGACATGTGATTTAGGTTGCCAATCAGCACCTGGAATATCTTGTCCTGTTGACTATACTGGATGCGTTGGTACAAGTACTGCTCCTGCCGTAACAGGTCAACCTACTGTTGGTACAGGATCTGGTAATTGTCAGGCACCTACTGTGACCTTTACAGATACAACAGTAAGTACTGGTCCATGTGCTGGTCAAGTACACATCAGAAGAACGTGGACTGCAACTGAGCCTGGTTCAGGCCTGTCAAGCAGCTGTGTTCAAAACATAATCTTAGAAGATACTCAGGTACCAGTTTTATCAGGATGTCCTGCAGATATTACCTTACCTGCCAACACTTACATTGCAACTTGGGCTAACCCAACTGCAACTGATAATTGTGGTCAGCCAACAATAACATCAACATACACTACTGGTGATGCTTTCCCTGTGGGAACTACACCTGTTACACTTACTGCAACAGATGCTTGTGGCAACGCGGTATCATGTACATTTAATGTAACTGTTGTAGAAACATGTACGACTGCACCTTCACTTACTTGTCCGCAAGATTATATTGGATGTGTCAGTTCTTCAATTGACCCAAGCATTACAGGACTTGCTACTGCTGTAGCGACAGGTCCTAATTGCCAAACACCAAATGTAACATTTGAAGATCAAACGATTTCAAATGGTCCTTGCAATGGACAAACACAAATACAAAGAAAGTGGACTGCTACTGGTTCTGGATCTGGTTTGACCAGCGTCTGTTTCCAGACTATCACACTTCAAGATAATCAGGCTCCTACAATTTCTGGATGTCCTGCGAATATTACATTAGCTCCAAATGCTGCATGCACACCTACTTGGGTTGCACCTGTAGCTACAGACAATTGTGGTATTGCAAGCTTCACATCTAATTATGCAAGTGGTAATACTCTACCTATGGGTACAACAACTGTTGTCTATACTGCAACTGATAATTGTGGTAATGATGCAACATGTAGCTTTACCGTCACTTGTTCTGAAGTTTGTGATGATGCGCCTTCAATTTCTTGCCCTGAAGAGTACAGAACTTGTCCAGGAGAATCTATTGCACCAGCTGTTGCTGGACAAGCTACAGCAATAGCAGGATCAAGCATATGTAGTGTACCAGCATTGACTTTCTCAGATGCTAGTGTACCAAGAACTTGCCCTGGTGCGTTTACAACGACTAGAACATGGACTGCTTCAGATCCTAACACAGGATTAAGTTCTGCTTGTGTACAAACAATTATAGAATCCAATCCAGGCCTGCCTCGTATAAATAATTGTCCTGCAGATATAACTGTAGCAACAGGAGGCTCAAATGTAGTTTCTTGGACAATACCTATTGCTACTCAAGGATGTGGAATTAGTAGTTTCACATCTACACACAATCCTGGTGATACATTCGCTTGTGGTACAACTACAGTGACCTATACTGCAATTGATAACTGTAATCGATCCGTAAGTTGTTCATTCAATATAACAGTTGGATGTGCGCCTACTTGTGCAACAGCACCTTCGATTACATGTCCTGCTAACTACAGCGCTTGCCCTGGATCAAGTATTGATCCTACAGTAACTGGTCAAGCTACTGCTTCAAATAACGGTGCAGGTTGTTCAACACCAGCGATTAGCTTTAATGATGTTGTTCTTCAAAACTTCGCATGTACTGGTGGTCAAGAAATTCAGAGAACATGGACTGCAACAAATGGTAGTTTAAGTTCAAGTTGTGTACAGATACTCACATTAAATGAGACTTCTGGGCCATCATTGACTAACTGTCCTGCGGATATTACTACGACAAATACTGCTGTAAGCTGGACTCCTCCAACAATTGCGAGTGGATGTGGTGGATACACACTTACATCTTCACATAATCCTGGAGATGTCTTTGCATGTGGTCCTACGACGGTAACATATTCTACGCAAGATGCTTGCGGAAATGTAGTATCATGTTCATTTGTTGTGAATGTTGTATGTAACCAAGGATCAGGCTCAGGATTTTCAAACTGCCCAGATAATATCGTGGTAGATTGTAACTCCAACAGCAATGTTACTTGGGATGTACCAGCATTTTCTAGCTCATGTTCAGTGAGTTGTGATACGGATACGATTCCTGGATTCATCTTTATGGGTCAACTAGGAGGAAGTAGGTACTTCTGTTCAGTAAATCCTGCAACATGGCCTGATGCGCAAGCTCATGCTGTATCTGTAGGTGGAAATCTTGCAACAGTTGAAACAGCAGCTGAGAACGCATACCTTGCTAATATACTTACTATACAATCTGCATTCATTGGATGTAGTGATGGAGTTGTTGAAGGTGACTTTATCTGGACTGACGGAACTCCGGTTACATATACAAACTGGTACCCTGGTCAGCCTAATGATTATCAGCAGTTTCAAGACTATTGTGAGATGTTGAGTAACGGACAGTGGAATGATCAATACAACCACGTGAAATTAGAATACATAGTGGAGCTTAGTTGTAACAGTATAGTACAGACTCAAGGTCCTGCTCCAGGTTCTGTCTTTAGTCCTGGATCAACGACAATAGAATACACAGCGACTGATGGTTGTGGTAATGTTGAAGTATGTTCTTTCGATGTAATCGTAAGCGGTGGTTTAACACTAGAATGTATTCCGGATCAAACAGTTGAAGTCAATTCAATCAGTGGAGCTATCATTACTTGGGATGAGCCAGGTGCAACTACATGCTGCAGCAATTGCAATAGTGGCAGTGGTGCGACACCAGGTCCAATAGCTGGATTCATATACATGGGTACTTTAGGCTCAAGTCATTACTATTGTTCAAATGACCCAGCACTATGGCCTGATGCTCAGGCAACAAGTGTAGCAAATGGAGGTCATCTTGCGATCATCAATAGTGCGACAGAAAATAATTTCTTAGCTAACTTATTGACAATTCAATCTGCCTACATCGGCTTGAGTGATGCCGCTTCACAAGGCACATTCCAGTGGGTTGATGGTTCTGGATTATCATATACAAATTGGTATGCTGGTCAACCTAACAATTACCAATCCTTCCAGGATTATGTAGAATTGTTGGCTGATGGTCAATGGAATGATCAGTACAACAATAAAGCATTGGAATACATTATGGAGATTCCTGCTTCATGTTTGAATGTTGTCCAGACTGGCGGACCTGCAAGTGGTTCTGTTTTCTCACCAGGTAGCTATACAATATCTTACCAAGCAACAGATGCTTGTGGTAATGTTGCTAACTGTTCTTTCGACATTAATGTAACATCACCTTCACAAGGAGGAAATGCAACAAGTTACTGTGATGCTTATGGAAATGATAGTTCAGTTGTATGGATTAATCAAGTTTCTTTCGGACCTCTGAATAATGTTTCAGGAAACAATGGTGGATATACAGAATTTAGTGGATGTTCAACATTTGCTACAGGTCAACATTATAATCTGGCATTGACTCCTCAATATGCTGCTTATCCATCTGCTGATGTCTTTTGGAGCATATACATTGATTATAATCAGGACGGAGACTTTAACGATGCTGGTGAATACATCGCTACTGGAAATGGTACACAAACACTTTCAGGTACAATTGTCATACCTCACAATGCAGTTATCGGCAATACCAGAATGCGTATCATCATGAAAAAAGGCGCGGTTGCCAAAAATTCATGTGACACATTCGACTTCGGTGAAGTTGAAGATTACTGTGTAACTATTGCAAGAGGTTCAGTTTTGATAGGTGACACTAAAAAGTCGTCTGCTGACCAAACTGTAAGTCTTTTAGCTAATAGCGAAGCTGAAGTTAGCATTGAAAACGTTACCGTTACAGCATATCCAAACCCAGTCACAGATATCTTATTTGTGGAAAGTAAGTCTATGGTCTCATTGAGACTGTTTGATGCACAGGGACGAACAGTAATGACTAGAGATAACATCAATGAAAGTCGTATTGCTGAACTGAACGTAAGTGAATTACAATCAGGAATGTATACACTACAAGTCATTGATGAGAATAATACGCCTAGCGCACAAAGAATAATCGTCCACAGACCATAGTGGATTAAGAGTTAGATTCAGATTTTTCTTGCTGAGCCATCGTGATCTTTGATTACGGTGGCTCTTTTTTTATACATTCATTATTGTTGTAATTTATACTATATAATCAAAAAGCTGCTAAATAATTGACAATCAAAATCTTGTAAAATATTTTAACATTTCTACAGTAATTTTTTACATTTGTCAAGATAACAATCTTCTGAGATGATCAGGCACCTTTGCTGCTTAGGTCGCGGATTCAGGCACCGTGTACCGCAAAAGCATTATAAAACCAACCCGTCACTTATCGCAAGTCGATATTTACAGCTTTCTATTGTCCTTTTTCTACTGATCGGAGCGATTGACCTTCAGGCTCAAATGATTGATGATAAAGACAATGATTCTGTCGAAGATTTTGCAGATTTGGATAGTGACAATGATGGCATCATGGACATGGATGAAGGCGTAGAATGCGAGGTAGTTGATCTTGACATTCTATTTCCAATGGGCTCAGTCAATGCAATTGACGATTTTAATGCAGCAATGATCACCGTAGGTGGAGTCAATGGAGCTCTCATCCAAGTTGACACCTCATTTACTGGCGGAGCTACTCTCGACGAATTTGAGATTTCTGATCGACACACTGGCGATCAAGCTGGTCTATTATTAGGTGTCAATTCAAATGACCCAAGTCAAACACTTTCTGAAATATATTCTTTTTCTGAGTTGGTATGTGATTTTAGTATTGTCGTATTCGATTTAGATCGAACCGATGCAATTACTGTACTAGGTACAAATGGGGGAACACCCGTTCCATTTGTACTTACCGATGTTGGCGCCTGTATTGGTTTTGATGGCAATATGCAATTGAACAGTACATGTAACAATCAAGTAGAACCAGGTTCAGGAGATGTTGCCGCTCATAGCTTTACCTTGCAATTTGAAGGATGTATTGATGAAATGACATTGACCTATTTTGATCAAGGACCAGGCAATGGAGGATCTTTCACATTTGTACCAACACCCTTCCCAACTTGTTTAGGTCAGGATACAGACGGTGATGGAATTCCTGATGCACTTGATCAAGATGCTGATAATGACGGTATACCAGATGCAATTGAAGCTTGCAGTGAATTAAATCTTGTCCTTGAAGACTGCGCTCTTGATTCAAATGGAGATGGCATTTATCAGATGATGAATGGTCAAAGCACTGGAATTCTAGTTAATGTATGTCCTACCGCTCCAATAGATACCGATAACGATGGCATTCCAGATTTTCTAGACCTCGATAGTGATAATGATGGATGTCCTGACGCTATAGAAGCTTGCACAAATGTTAACCCTAATGTCAATGATTCTCCTGATGTATTTGATAATCCTGCAGCCGCAACGAATGAATGTGGATTGGTTTTGGAGCCAAACAATCAAACAGTTACTTGTCAAATGCCAGTTTCGGACAACTATGTCAATGACCAAATTGGATGTCTGGATGGAACAATTACACTTGTACAAAACATACAATGCTTTGGAGATAATAACGGATCCGCATTTGTAACTCCTAATGATGGTAACCCACCATATACATTTGCATGGAGTCCAAGCGGTGAAACTACTCAAACAGCTGTGAGTTTGGTGCCAGGCATTAACACGGTGACAATTTCTGATTTTTGCGGGGCAACGTTCATTCAAACAATAAATATTCAAGAACCACCATTGCTTATTTCAAATTTTGAACAAACCAATGTTGCATGCAATGGAGAAGCTACAGGTGACATTGATGTAACAGTAAGTGGCGGAACACTTCCTTATTCCTTCTTATGGAATGATGGCATTACTACACAGAATAGAATTAATTTACCAGCTGGTCTTTATGGTATCACAATAACAGATGCAAACAATTGTGTCACATCAGAATCCATAACACTTACTGAACCCCCTTTGCTCCAAGTTTCAGAACAATCTATAAATATTGCATGTAATGGAGAAGCCACTGGCAGCATTGATCTCAGTGTCATTGGAGGAGTTCAACCGTACACATTTGCATGGAATGATGGAGTAATTACAGAGGATAGAAACAATATTCTAGCTGGTGTTTATATGGTAACCGTTACAGATTTTAATGGTTGTGTAATGTCTCTTTCCATTACACTGACGGAACCACCCTTATTAAATCTATCTCTTAGTCCAACAGATGTATTATGTAACGGATTTGCAACAGGAAGTATCAATGCAACTCCAACAGGGGGCACACCACCCTTTTCATTTGCTTGGAATACCGGTCAAATTACTGAAGATTTATTCGGCCTTGTTGCTGGCAATTACACATTAACAGTGACAGACGCCAATAGCTGTACTGTGATCGAGAGCGTTACAATAACAGAACCTCCCTTACTGATATCCGACTTTACATCAGTTAATGTGGCTTGCAATGGCGAATCAACTGGAGAAATAGATTTAACAGTTTCAGGTGGTACGCTTCCTTATTCATTTTTATGGAATGACGGTGTGACCACTGAAGACAGGACAAACATACCAGCAGGCTTTTACACCATAAACATAACAGATAACAATGGTTGTGTATCATTTGAATCAATCATGATTACAGAACCACCACTACTCGAGGTTTCAGAACAATCGGTAAATATTGCTTGTAATGGTGAGGCCACTGGAAGCATAGATCTTGCGGTCACAGGTGGAGTTACGCCATACACATTTGCATGGAATGATGGCGTTGTTACTGAAGATAGAAGTGATCTTGTAGCTGGAACTTATCTTGTTACAGTTACAGATGCCAATAGCTGCGTGATGTCTCTATCCGTTACGTTAACCGAACCTACACTATTAGAACTATCTCTAAGCTCTGTTGATGTGTTATGTAATGGCGAGGCAACTGGTAGTATAGATGCTACCCCAGTCGGAGGTACCTTACCGTATTCATTCGCTTGGAGTACAGGACAAACAACTGAAGATTTATCCAACCTTATTGCAGGAGACTATTCACTGACCATAACTGATGCAAATAGTTGCACGGTCTTCCAAAGTGTAACAATAACAGAACCACCTCTATTGACGTCCACTTTTTCTGCAACTAATGTGGCGTGTAATGGAGAATCCACAGGCGCAATTGATTTATCTGTCACTGGTGGAACCTTACCCTATTCATTTTCATGGAGTGATGGTGTTGTATCTGAGGACAGAACAAACATTCCGGTAGGTTTATATGGAGTCACAATAACAGATAATAATGGATGTGTTATTTCTGAATCCATAACGATTACTGAACCGCCTTTACTTGAACTTTCTGAACAATCAATAAATATTGCCTGTAATAGTGAGGCCACAGGCAGCATTGATCTTACTGTCATAGGTGGTGTTACACCATATGCATTTGCATGGAATGATGGCATTACAACTGAAGACAGAAGTAATCTTGTAGCCGGAACGTATACTGTCATAGTTACCGATGCCAACAATTGTGTGATGTCTCTGTCGGTTACGTTAACTGAACCTACACTTTTAGAACTATCGCTCACCTCAGTAGATGTGCTGTGTAATGGCGAAGCAACTGGAAGTATTGATGCAACTCCAGTAGGTGGCACATTACCCTATTCATTTGCCTGGAGTACTGGACAAACAACTGAAGATTTATCCAACCTTATTGCAGGTGATTATTCACTTACTGTAACTGATGCAAATAATTGCATCGTCATTCAAAGTGTAACTATCACAGAACCGCCACTACTGACATCCATTTTTTCTACAACAAATGTGGCATGTAATGGAGAAGCAACTGGAGCAATTGATTTATCTATCAGCGGTGGAACCTTACCTTATTCATTTTCATGGAGTGATGGTGTGACAACTGAGGACAGAACAAACATTCCGGTAGGTTTATACGGGGTCACAATAACAGATAATAATGGCTGTGTTATTTCTGAATCCATAACAATTACTGAACCGCCTTTGCTTGAACTATCTGAACAATCAATAAATATCGCTTGTAATGGAGAGGCTACGGGTAGCATAGACCTTACCGTTATAGGTGGGGTTACACCATATGCATTTGCATGGAATGATGGCGTTACCACAGAGGATAGAAATAATCTTATAGCTGGAACTTACATTGTTACAGTTACAGATGCTAATGATTGTGTGATGTCGCTTTCCGTTACATTAACCGAACCACCATTACTCAGTCTATCTCTTACTTCTGTTGATGTGTTGTGTAATGGCGAGGCAACTGGTAGTATCGATGCTAGCCCTGTAGGTGGTACTCTACCTTTATCATTTGCCTGGAATACAGGACAAACAACTGAAGATTTATCCAACCTTGTAGCAGGCGATTATATATTGACTATAACTGATGCTAATAATTGCATGGTTACGCAGAGCGTGACTATTACGGAGCCTCCACTATTGGCATTCACTTCTTCTACTGCCGATGTAGCATGCAATGGGGAATCAACTGGAGAAATAAACTTGACCCTTTCTGGAGGGACACTCCCTTATTCATTTTTGTGGAATGATGGCGTTACAACGGAAGACAGATTAAACATTCCTATCGGATCCTATGATGTCACAATAACAGATGACAATGGATGCATACTCACTGAATCATTTGTCATAAATGAGCCTACTGCGCTAGAATTGAGTGCCATAGTAATTGATGTAACATGTGCTGGAGAATTGACTGGATCAATAGACATTACAGCCACCGGAGGAGTACCACCTTATACATTTTTATGGAATGATGGTATTACCATCGAAGATCGTTCTGACCTTCCTGCTGCAAACTATTCTGTATTGATTACAGATGCTAACAATTGTTCCATATTAGGAGAGTTCACAGTAGTAGAACCAGATCCAATTGCAATAGATATCTCAATCGGGTGTGAAATGACATTCTTCCCAGGCTGTGATGCAGAATTAGACTATTCCATTACAGGAGGATTTCCTCCTTATATCATTACGGTTACGGATGCCCTGGGCGATCTTTTCCCACCAAACTTACCTGGACCCAATTGGTCAAATCTATGTGATGGACAATATGATATAAATGTAATTGATGCTGCAGGATGTGGTACATCAGAAAGTTTCATTGTTTGTGCGCTTACTTGCGACCTCGAATTGACGCAAGGAACAATTGTTAACGTAAGTTGTACGGGTGGTTCAGATGGAAGTGCCACAGTTATAGGAACCTCATCTGCTCAGCCGATTTCTTATGTTTGGGAACAAAACGGAATTCCATTTGCAACTGGAGTTACACAAACAGATCTAGCTTCTGGTGTGTATAGAATATTAGCAACTGACGCCATTGGTTGTCTGGAAGAACTGACATTGGTCGTCGATGAGCCATCAGAACTAAGCATCGTAAACTGTGTTTCTGTAAATGTATCCACTGTCGGTGGCTCAGATGGGTCTTTGACATTATCAGTAGTAGGAGGTACACTCCCTTATAATTTTGATTGGTCGAATGGAGATACAACAAATCCTATTGAAAATCTCCCACCAGATTTGTACATGGTAACTGTCACAGATGCGAATGGCTGCGAAGCTTTTACGTCTTGTACTGTTCAGCCTATTAGCTGCAATACTTTTTCAACAACACAAAACATTGTCGATGTTGCGTGCAATGGAGATGCAACTGGTGAAATTAATATATCTGTTCTTGGCAGTACAGGAGTTGTTACTTTTGATTGGTCTCCACCCGTAAGTACAACTAACTCCGCATCAAACCTCATTGCAGGTACTTATGAAATTGTTGTTACAGATGAAGCATTGTGTACAGAAACGATTATAGCAGAAGTTAGACAACCATCAGCTTTGTCGGCTGAAATTGATAGAGAAAATGTCAGTTGTTTTGATTTTGCTGATGCTACTTTGGACTTACAAGTTACTGGAGGTGTAGAACCATATACATTTGCCTGGAGCAATTCAGTTTTTGAAGAAGACCAACAAAATTTAGATCCTGACAATTATATTGTAACCGTCACAGATGCTAATAATTGCACCATTATTACGTCAACATTAGTTACTCAACCTGATGAACTTATTTGTACGACAACTTCAGATGTTAACGCCATTTGTGGCTTAGCCAATGGGCAAGGAACCGTATCAGTTGTAGGTGGTATACCTCCATATCAATACAATTGGGATAATGGTGAAATGACTCCTACTGCTGTAAGCTTAACTGCCGGAGTTCATTTTGTTACTATTACAGACGTCAACGGATGCCAACTCACCTGTGATGTCGACATCCAACAAACATGCGCACCATGTCTTGAATTGATCAAATCTTCGAGCTTGGACTTCGGAAGCGATGGCTCTGCTAATCCGCAAGATGTTGTAACATATACCTACGATATAATAAACTGTGGGGATGTTACAATCACCGATATTGCTATTCAGGAAAACGCAAATAGTTTTTCTGGAACAGGAAGTTTGCCAGTTCCTACACTACCAGCAGGCACGAACTTAGATCCTGCAGAAAGCATTACGATCGAGTCTTCATATAGCATTACTCAATTGGATATAGATGCTGGATTCGTGGATAATCAGGCTGTCGTGAATGG
>CAYNMW010000049.1:25063-26122 GCA_964398295.1 uncultured Saprospiraceae bacterium
CCAAGCACACCATTAAGTACTACTCTTGCACCTGGAGAATCAACCACTTCAAATTCATCCTACTTCATAACGCAAGCTGATATTGATGCTGGATTCATAGACAATCAAGCAATTGCTGAATCTGTAGACCCATTGGGCAATCCAATATCTGATTTATCTGACACAACGAATCCTAATGATGTAAATGAAACAGGAGGACCAGACGATCCTACAAATACTCCTTTGCCACAAAATCCATGTATCGTTATTACTAAAAGTTCTGCTTTAGATTTAGGTGCAAACGGAGTCGCAAGCCCTGGTGATGTAATTACATATACGTATATCGCCAGCAATTGCGGTAATGTGACCTTGTCAAATGTTGACATTCTTGAAGATCAAATTCTATTCTCTGGAACAGGTAACTTACCTCAACCCGAGTCTGTCTTTACTGTTTTTATTCCTGGTCAAATTGACACAATCACAGCCACTTATCTCATTACACAGGCAGATATTGATGCTGGCTTCGTAGACAATCAAGCTCTAATCACCTCAATTGATCCAGCAGGTAATATAGTGAGTGATATATCGGATACTTCCAATCCAAATGACGTAAATGATACTGGTGGTGATAGTGATCCGACGAACACACCCATCGGAGATTTGCCTTGCATAGAAATCACCAAACAGTCTCAGCTAGATTTAGGTCTTGATAATCAAGCAAGTATTGGAGATGCAATAACATATTCCTATGTCATTACAAATTGTGGCAACACCACACTTTCGAACATTAGTATTATAGAATCAGTCGAATTATTTACAGGAACTGGAGTCATACCTAGCCCTGAGTTAACACCAATGCTTACACTTATTCCAGGAGAAAGTACCAACTCTTCATCAGTCTACCTCATCACCCAAGCAGATATAGATACTGGCTTTATAAATAATCAGGCGATTGCCATAGGAACCGATCCTTCAGGTAACACCGTTGTGGACGAATCTGACACTGCAAATGTGAATGATCCAAATGAAACAGGTGGTCCAGATGATCCAACATTTACAGAAATACCACAAGTGAGCTGC
>CAYNMW010000050.1:0-25760 GCA_964398295.1 uncultured Saprospiraceae bacterium
TCTCCAAATCCAACTGATCTTAACCTCGTTGGGCTAATACCCTTCGAAACTAAGTAATTCATCACAGCTGTCGCTCTTTTTTCGGATAATTTTTGATTATTTTCTTCTGCACCTTGAGAATCAGTATGTCCAGCTATACGAACGTTAAGTTCTGGGTATTGTGTCATCACGGAAACAACATCATCCATAATCGTATACGATTCATTTTTAAACGTCGATTGTGATGAATTGAATTTGATTCCTGTTAATGCTCTTGAGAAAACAGCTCTTGTTTTCGTTTCTATTTCTGCACGTCTTGCTGCTGCTGCTTTAGCTGCTTCTTCAGCTTTCATTCTCTCAGCTGCTTCTGCTGCTGCTTTCGCATCTGCTTCCGCTTTCATTTTAGCCTCTTCAGCTGCTTTCATTTCTGCTTCTTCAGCTGCTTTTTTAGCTGCAGCTTCCTCTCTTAATCTACGCGCTTCTGCTTCTGCTTTTCTTTTAGCTTCTGCTTCTTCAGCTGCCTTCTCCGCTGCCATTTTAGCTTCTTGTGCTTCTCTGTCCATGATTGCTTTATCCTTTGGACATCCACCAAATTTCTTGATACCTGGTATATCAGGGCAAAGATCTTTAATGTCTCTCACGCCATCACCATCTGAATCAATTTTATTTGGATTTACTGTACTTAATAAATCTTTAGATTTTGTTCCAGTATTTGTTGATAGTCCTGAACCTGCACATGGGTTTGCAGCTTCACCAGCACCAAATGTGTATCTAGCAGTACCTAATAGTCTTCTTCCAATTCTTGGGAAACCAGGGAAAGCACGGTATTCATTATCTAATAAATTTTGTCCAGATACACCAATAAATAATCCATTATTAAATTTGTATCCAACACTTCCATCGACTAGATTTCTGTCACCTGTAGGTCCTGAGAATTGTTGACCCAAAAGTGCATTGAAAGAATCATCATGTTGAAAGGATATATTGGCATTGATACCGCAAGCAGGTGTGTAATTAGCCCCTATTCTCCATCTGTTCAATGGTTGTGAAATTACCGTCGTTTCTGTGCTGCCTTCTGGAGCTCCTGCGATTTGGACATCAAATTCATTGTCTGAAATCCAAGAATAATTAGCAAATGCTGAAAAATCATTATTGAAAAAATAATTCAACCCTATATCTGCGCCTACGTAACTAAATTCTTCAAATGTTCGATATCCAGCTGCTAGGTGAGTTACTCCATTATTAGGTACATTTTGTGTAGGAGTTGTAGCAAGTACACTACCGGCATTTAATGGTGCGATTGAAGCTAGAAATCCTTCTCCTCCTGCTGCATATCCTCCTGCCACCTGTCCCGAAACTTGATTTACTATACCATTAAAAGTTGCTTGATCAGGAATTACTCCGGCATCTAGGAAAGGTTGTAGTAATTCTGATAAAAAGCCTGAAAACTGAGCACCTACAGCACTACCCAAATCAGCCGCTAGAGTACCAGTATTTTGCAGAGAGTAACCTGGACTAATTCCAGTAAATAGAGTAGAACCGTCAATAGATCTATTGTATACATCGACGCTTACGCCCAATTTGTCAGCAATCAATCCTTTATATCCAACTTCCCAAGTATCTTCTGTTCTAAGTTGTGCTTGTGGTGCATTTATTAAACCAAGTTCTTCCCCATTAAATAAATTAATACCAACAAACTCTCCTCCAAATCCACCAACAAAATTTGCTGGATTACTCAAATAGTCAACTACTGCTGGCACTAAAGGCGCAAGATTAGGATCCATACCCAAACCCGCTGCAATCGCAGGTATCACTTGTCCAGAAACTGCACCTTGTACAAATCCTAATGGAATACCAGGTGTTCCTACAGGAAGACTTGGGAAAGGAACTGCTCCATTAAATACAATTTCTGGATTGTCTGCGAAGGTTTGTTCCTCTCTGTTACCAACTAACCAGATATCAAAAGCTCCTGGCACGACTGTACTAACAGGAAAATCAATATTTACTTGTAATTGTGAAGGTGCACCAACCGCCCTATTGAATCCTCCTCTAAATGTGTGTTTAGGAGATGGTTTAAAGACCAATACTGCTCTAGGTGAGAATGCAGTTTCATCCAAGAAATTAAATCGATCCCCACGACCAGCAAGTACTAAATCGAGCTTATTGCCAAGTGCAAATTTACTTTGTAAATATGCGCCTACAATTCCAAAATTATCATCATCTTCATTTCTTCCGTACACTAGGTTACGGGTGTCCGCTACAGATTGTCTGAAATCAAAACCTGCAGTCCAGTTTGCATCAAGCAATCCTGGTGTATCAAAATTATATTGCAATTGAGCTTCAAATTGAGTTCTTTGTACTCTTGTGGTAGAGCCAGTATTGTATAAAAATGTAGGATTATCATTTGGTCCTCCATCGTTAGCTAACCAGAAAGCTTGTGCAAAAAGTCCTCCTTTTTGTACTCTAGCTTGGGTCCAGAATTCTGTTGCTTGTGATAATCCAATGCCTTGTGTATTAAAGAATGTTGCAGATGCATTATTCGTACCTCCAGCAAGTACCACCGACAAATCATCTTGAGGTCTAAATTCTAGTGTAGCGTTTACAACATATTGTCTCCAGAAATCTTGGATTGGATTACCGTCTCCATCAGGATCTAATTGTTCATTCGTCAACAGAGTGGTAGTAGGCAATGTCGCATCTACGAAACCTTCTGGAGATATACCAGGACTGACAATACTAACACCGGGTGCAATAAATCCTAATTGTCTTGCATCCTCTTCGTTAGCAGCATCATATGTGAATTCTCCTCCTCGCTTCCATACACCATTAATTTTGAATCCGAATTTGTCAGAAACTTTTGTGGCATGTCTTATAGAAGCACCAAATGTACTGAGTTCTCCTCCAATTGCTTCGATTGTTGTTCCAGGCTTATCAATAGGAGACTTTGATATAAAGTGGACAACACCTGACGTAACACCAGGGCCATAAAGTGCTGAACCAGGTCCACGCACTACCTCTATTCGTTCAATATCAATATTATTCAAAGGAGAGTTAAGGTTATCAAAAGTTCCAAGACCTGGACCAGAAAGTGATCTATAGTCTAATATAGGAAACGATGCGGAACCGAAAAGGCCACCATCACCTCTCAATTGAATATTAACTCGACCTGCTCCTTGTTGCTGAATATAAACACCAGGTTCATTGATAATAGCTCTAGCAGGATTATCGTTTGGTGAAATATCAAGCTTTCTAGCTGTCAATACAGATACAGAAGCTGGAGCCTCTTGTACTTTTTCTCGCCTTCTCGACGCAGAGACAACAATCTCTTCACCAAAAACAATTCCTTCTGCCAGAGCAATAGAAACATTCTGGTTTTTAGATGTAATCGGTAATGTTTGTGTTGTAAAGCCAGTATAGCTTATCACCACATTAAATGGTGGATCAGCTGTCGTGCTTAGTGAATAGTTGCCATCAATATCTGTTATTGTACCAACAGATGTGCCTTCGACAATGACATTGGCACCAATCAATCCTAATCCATCTACATCCGTAATAACTCCATTCACTGTTGTTTGTGCAGTGAGTGAAACTATTCCGAAAAAAAACAAATAGATGAAAGAAGATGTTAGTCTTAGTTTATTCATGTACATATTTTTCATGTTTTAATAGAGTGCGAAAACTACAAAAAAAATGACTGCTAATACAAGGATTTCCATAGCATCTTTATCAGAAATGGAGTAATTCAGTTATCCGTAATCTCAAGCCGTCGAATAGAAATATTTTGTTCTCCTGCACCAGAATACAGCAAAAACAAGCTAGAGTCCTGATTATCAAGCATATACGGATCTATTAATTGATAATCCGGATTGTTATTTCGCCTCTGAATGATCGTGTAATTGGTACATTAACTCCTTCCTATTCTTTCTCAGGATATATTACATCTGAAGACTTAGTAGTATGCCAAATCTGCCAATCCGATTTACTTAAGTTAATTGTTGAGAGAAGAATGTGTTCTAGCGTATCTCCTTCATTTGTGCAAAAGATATATTAAATATCCTCTTTTATATAAACTGCTGAATGTCTAAGATTTACATCAAACAATCATTGATCTCTAAGTTTTAAATTCGTTAGGCTGTCCTCACTTCTATACAGAAATCCAGGCATACCAATTCCATAATAATAGTCCTCAAAATTTGAATACGCAGAGGTACGGTGTTGTTACATTTTCTGGCAATACATTAAAGTGTGGTCATCGCTAGAAGTGGCAACTTTATTAGTCCTAAAGTGATCAGTTAAAAGTGGACCAAAACCATTTAAGCCATCTCATTCATTGACTCCTTTTTTGCGGCATGTGAACTGCTGGCAAATTGAAGAACCCCATCATCCAACTTACCGTATTTTAGTTTTTTGAGATCTACGAAATAATCTTGCTTCAATTTCCAAGGTTCTACATCGCCTTGCTTCGGTAAATCATCAATGTATCTCAAGAAATAAGAAGAGTTAAAATCTACAAATGGTATTTTGCCAATGTTACCATCTAAGATAGGCCTACAACTGTCATAACCTTCCTTAGTCATGTACTGAATGATTCGTGCGAAGTAATCATTAGACAAATCACATTTTAATGTCCATGAAGCATTGGTGTATCCAAAAGCCATAGTGAGATTAGGTACACCACTAAACATATTGCCTCTATAAGCTACTAATGTTGAATAATCAATCGTGTCTCCATCTATGGCGACTTCCATTCCACCGAAAAAACGCAACTCTAAACCTGTAGCTGAAATCACTATATCTGCCTTTAGCTGTTCTCCAGATTGCAACGATATACCGTCACTGTTGAACGAGTCAATTGTGTCCGTAACTACAGTTGCTTTACCAGAATTCAAGGCATTAAAAAAATCTCCATCTGGAGCTAGGCATATACGTTGATCCCAAGGTTTGTATTTAGGAGAGAAATGTTTTTCAATATCGTATGAATCACCAAGTTCTTTCTTCACTCCTTTCTTCATGAGATTCGCCATGAATACTGGATACTTTCTTGCCAATTTATAAAAGAAGTTTCCGACCCTAATCTTACGCGAGCGATTCAACTTATAGGCAAGTTTATCCGGCAGTAAATTATTCAAAAAATTCGCAATCTTATCTTGTGCAGGAGCAACAGAAATAAAAGTTGGTGACCGTTGCAACATAGTGACTTGCGCCGCTTTCTTGGCGAGTTCTGGTACGAGTGTTACCGCTGTCGCACCACTTCCTATGATCACAATATCTTTATTCGTATAGTCAAGATCTTCAGGCCAAAATTGAGGATGGATGAATGTTCCTTTATAGTCTTTCACATGCTTAAAATCAGGTGTGAATCCTTGATCATAATTATAATAACCTGCACACATATAGACGTATTGACATCTTATTGTCGATTGATTATTTTTAGCGTCAACATCAAGTGTCCATGTATTGTCCTCAGATGACCATGCTAGTTTTGATACTTTGTGATCTAGTCTGATGTGTTGTTTCAAATCTAGTTCATCAATTGTTTCGTGCAAATAGTTCATGATAGATGGGCCATCGGCAATTGCTTTTGCATCCTTCCATGGCTTAAACGCAAAGCCCAAAGTATACATATCAGAATCGGAACGAATGCCTGGGTATTTGAACAAATCCCATGTACCACCAATACTCGATCTGGCTTCTAGTATGGCGAATGATTTATCCGGACACCGCTCCTTTAGATAATGAGCAGCACTAATTCCTGAGATTCCAGCACCTATAATGATGACATCGACATCTTTGTGTGACATACCTAAAGATAGAAACCAGCAGCAAATAATTGCACGCTTTATGTTAATTGTTAAAATTGTTTGGTGTTAATCTGTTACGATGATTTGCGCACGGACAGTTCGATCGACAAACTTTAACTCAGCAATATAATGCCCAGATGATAAGTAATCTAAAGACACAGTTGATTGAGCTTTTGTCTTCAGTACTTGCTGTCCCATCAAATTGAAAACAGCAATGGACTGCAATTGATATTCTTCTGGATAACTGATGTTAATCTGGCCGCTTGTAGGATTTGGAAAGAGCTGAACAGCCCCATCTGTAAATTCACTGTCTACAGAAGTGGAGGTATCAACATTGATCTCAATTGCTACACGATCACTTTTACAAATAAAATCAGTCTGCCTTACTTTCCAATCATAAAAGTAGAGATAAAAGGCAGGTCCTATGCTCGAGTTTACTATAGTCACCAGGTCATCCACAAAGTATGGATAGTTTGTTTGTTCGGTTGTCCTTACCAATCGTGGAGAAGGATGATCAAAATTTTGTCTGTTCATCTCAACATCCGTCCCAATTGAATAATTGTTGCCTGGGTGCAAGGTTGCATTGAATTCAATTTTGTTGAATCCTTCCACTAGGTCCAACTGTTTCTCTACAATCAATTGGCCAGACTCATCTATGATAGTAAATGTTCGAATACCGGGTTTATCCGTATACACACTGCATTCTTCCATGATAACTTCTTTGTGAACATGGAAAAACATTCTACCATGAACAAGATCAGAAGAATACATATTGGAACCGCTAGGTGCTAGTTCTCCACCATTAAAAGATTCATAGCTTGCTGATGTTTCGCTTTCCACAAAGTAGGTACGGTCGGAGTCTATATCATTGACCACCAAAGAATTTCCACGATAAAAAGGCACACTACTGTCTTCATTAAAATACCAATTCCAGTTTGTACCATTCGTTGATGGAATGACAACCTCATCTCCCTTTTGATAAATCTGTTGATCAACAACGGGATCCTCAGCTTGTAACGAGACAAGACTTATTGTTGCAGTAGACAATCCACATACTGTGGGTATACTTGCTTTGTTCTCATTACTTGATAGCTCCAGTTGATCTGGCTTTCCAAATTCATTTGTGAATTGTATGCTAAATGCTTCGCCATTGCAATTCATAGCACTTGAAGGAAGCTGAATCAATTCTTCATCATACTCACGAATATAGTTTGATTCTCCTAATTGGAGACATCCAAAATCATTGCTCAGAGAGAAATAAACACCTTCCTCTTTAACAGCATATTCCTCTCCAATAAATTCATCTTGCCACATAGTTGTTGAAGAGTTACTTTTCAGTTGCACTGTTTCTCCTTCACACATTAATCTGGATTGCTCTGCTTTTTTAATTGGGCTTATACAAGAGCCTTCATTCAACAAATAAAATTGATCTGCTTGTATGTTACGATGAACATCAAGTTCGCCGCTAGGCCAATGAACCTCTACTTTATCAATCTTATCCCATTGAGCTAATCCAAAATGTACATTAAGCGAATTGCTGATGCTATAACTTTCTCCAGCTTTAACTTCTCTTGTTTGAGTACCCCATGCACCGTAAATAACCACTCTCGCTCCTACTCCGCTTTCATTGCTTTTATTCCCTTTCAGTGCAAAATTGACAAAGTGATTTTCGTTTGGTTTGGCTAGCCAAAGTGCGTCTGAAACAACTCCGGGACTGTTCAACGAATTGCCACCATAGACACCTAGTACATCTAAGAAGCCATCTCTATTGACATCACCAACCGCCAATGAAATCATGTTGTAATGGATGAAAGGAGATGCCTGCATTTCGAAATTAAAGCCTCCGTGATTCCACAACATGACATCCTTGCCTCCGGTGATGAGGATATCCTGATAGCCATTGTTGTCAAAATCTCTCATGACAACTTGGTAGGCGAATGAAAGTAAATTTGAAATAGCATCTGACCTGTCAACGAATTGATTGTCAATATTTTCCAACAAGGAGTGAGTTGCTTCGTGATGAACAACAATCGCATCGAGATCACCATCATTGTCTAGATCACCAAAGTTACTTGCCCATGACTGCTGTCCAAAATTGAGTCCAAATGCAGCAGCATTTTCTGTGTAATTATTCTGACCATCGTTTACGAATAGCATATTTATACGTCGAGGGTCGTTTGGATTGCTGACACCTGCTTTACATTTTGAAAGGTATAGATCTAGATCACCATCCGAATCAACATCTGCCCATTCAGAGCCATAATTACCTGAGTCATCAGATGGAATTTTGGTTGCCAAATCGATCAGTGTCTCATCTTTAATTAAATTGCCTGTACCGTCATTCCTTAAAATCAAACTTCTTGAGTCATCGCTTGCCACGAATACATCCAACCAACCATCATTATTAATATCCGCTATAGAAGTCGATTGACTATAAGCTTGATTTTCAATTTGCTGTTTTTGTTCAATTTGTTGTGCAGCATTTGCTTTTAAGATAAATGAATCATCAAAAGCTCTGGAAAGGACAATTTCACTTCTGAGATCATTGGTGAGATTGGCTATTGCCAAAGACCAAGATTCGCTGACATCAACAGTATTGGATACTACTGATTGGATATGACCATGATCATCGAGATAGAGTACTTCTATTTCTTTGCCATCTTTGACACGTATAATGTCATCGCGCTTATCTCCATTGATGTCTGTGATACCAACAGCTATTAAGCTTCTTGATGGGTTATTTTTAGAAAAAGTTAGATCTTGTTGATACTCCGTCTGTGCCGATAATGTAGTGGATGTCAAACAGATAAAAAGCCAAAGTATCCTCATTGTAGTAAACTATATAAACAAATATATTAAATAAAAATCTAATATGTATCTGATTGTTAATGAGATTTATAAATAAACAATATCTTAACTATTACAGAAAGGCTCAAACGGTTCAGTCTATCCATTCACCGTTTTTGTATAAGCTCTTGATGGAGTCGATCGAAAACAAGCGAATGTATAATGTGTTGATTGAATTGGAACAACTACATCGCTCTAAACCCGATGTGGTACATATGTCCCCAGTTCTGCTAACCTGGATCTTTCATTGGATGAGAGTCATCAATCCAGATACGGTCATTGTTGAGCAACATGCGTCTCCAGATTTAAAGTGGCTAGTGAATCGGATAAGCCCAAATACTACTCTTTTAAACCCCTTTACCATTATTAAGGATAAACCGATTTTTGCCTCAGAACAAACTGTATTGATCATCCTTAACTCAAACCATTCGGAAATCCTTGCACAACTTCCGGAATTTCAGGATCAAACGGTCATGATTGTTTGCCTTGACATGAGCACTTATAACAAACTTCCAGCTTGGGTTAATTTGACGGTGGATTTATATGATGTTCAATTGATATTTCGACGACCAGAACTCAGCGCCAAACAAGCGTTTACGGTTATAGAGAAGAGGAAAAAAAGACTTGATTTTGGATTGTTCCCTAAATGAAAAAAGCCCAATAAACATTGGGCTTATATTGAACATATGACAAAGCTAAAATACTTAAACAAGTTTTATTCTTGTATCTCTAATGTAAGTAATTCTTTTTAAAAGCAAAGAATATTAGCAAATATTTGCTGAACTCAATTGAAATTAGTGCCTATTAAGCACTTTGTAAGATATTATTCGGACAAGATCTGCCGTCATATATATGCTACTTACGTTCTTTTCTTTGATTAGTCTACATTTGACCTTAAGCCCAGCCTGCCTTAATTCGAGCGGCATATTGGTGGGAAGATATGTTGTGCCAAAGGCAGACTGGAGAAGCCAATTACCACCTTCAAGACCTGAATAATTGACCGTATACGTTTTACTTAACATGCTATTCCTCTTTAGGTAATATACCAGATTCCTGACCAAAAAATTCCGTAAACTGAGCCAATTGATTGGATAATTTTGTGTTTTGAGTCGCTTTGTGGTATGTTTCTGTTATTCCTTTTAAAGTAAAATATACAAATCTGTCCATTTCGGCGACTTGCATTTCTTTGGTCCACAAGTCGATACGAAACGTGTCTTTGTATTCTTTATCAAATAAAGACAAGAGAAAAGCCTTGCATTCTGTTGGTGTTTTTCCATCAGGGTTATCAGAACTTTCCCACATGATCTTTTCTGGAATTCGATCCGTTCCAAGTTCTACATTAATTTTTATTTCTGAATTGTGCTTCATAGTCAACTATTTTCTTGCAATGTTTCTTGAAATGTTAGAATATCTTCATTTGAGAACACGTGTATTCCTGCATTCAACTGCTGTGCATTTTGCAACATCATTTCAATAACTGCTTCTGTTTCTACAGGAGTGAATTTTTTAAATACATTATCTGTGAGAGCATTTAATTGCTTTCCAATGAAATTTGCAATTTTCTCTCTTATTCCTTGATGCTTTTGATCCAATATGACAAAAGCTGGTTTATACACATAATAGCTCCAAAAATCCAAACCAGCTAATCGTTGGTCTAATTCCTCTTTCGTTTTATGAGGCAAGAATACCGTTTTCAAAACTGTATTGGATGAGGAAAGCAATGAAAGCTGATTGACACCATTATGTTTGGCATACAATGCAATGCGCAGTGGAATCAAAAAATTGTTTTTGAGAAACAGGTCTGAGTCTTCCATTTCATTTTCCTGAAACATGAACAAATCGTCACCTACTATACGACTTGTAATATCGGCCATCTGTGGATCTTCAATCTTGATAAATTGAATCTTTTTGTGCTCGATTGGTAATTCTTGAAATGCAAATACCAGTACAGATTGATAATAAGGATTGTCAAGCAATTTTTCTAAGGCATAGGATCCTGCTTGTGTATGAATGCCGTAAAGCAACGCGCGTTTATTGGTATTTTGTAGGAAAATGCGTTCGTTAACTTTCATATAGAATCTACATGCAATAGTACAGGCTTTACTGTATAACTCCTTCTTTTTAACAGTGCAAGCATTCCAAACTTACCACTCAAATGCGCAGCGCCTACTGCACAAAACATCGTTGAGGCCTGCTTCAACTCTGCTGTGAATTTTTCCACCATTTTTTTATTGCGGGAATACAACATGAGTTCACGTTGTTTGCCCAGAGATTTCTTTGACACTTGATACAATCGATCTATCTCCTGTTGCTCATACAAACCAATCAATTTTTTCAATTTCTTTCTAAACAATTTAGGATTCCTGGCAATACTTCTGACACTTTCCAACTGATAGGCTATGGGAATTGAGGCCAGGATTCTGAATTGATCTTCGATTGATTCCAGTCCAGACAAATTTAACCCCTGCTCTTTAGCAAATTGCCACAACACCGTATCCAAAGGCAAATTTTCAGAATTAAACAATACAGTTTCAGAAATCATATTGACTAAAAAGATAGGCAACATCCGATCAAAATTGGACAGATCCAATTGAAAAGACTTTTTGATGCTTAGGATAAATTTCTCGTATTGTTTTGCAGTCCAATGATCTTTAAGTGTTTCACCATTAGGAAAATACTGAAAATTGGTATTGCTCAACCCTGCCATTTCATCTAAATGAAACTCAGTTGCAAAGGATTGACATTTTTGTACATAAGGAGTCACAACATCTATAAAGGAATGCACACGATAATCCTTGACATGCATGGTGCCAAACAGGTAGGAAACGTTCGCCTCTTTCTCTATTGACCAAAGAAGAGAAGTTTTCTTAACAGACATAACTCCTTATTCGTATTGGAAAGGCAAGACTTTTGATTTCTTAGCCTTAGAGAGCGTCATCAATGTTTTCAATCTTTCTACCTCTTCAATTTGAGAGAGTTTTTTGAACAGCAATTGCTCATACGCAGAAATATCCTTACAAATGATTCTAAGTAAAAAATCTCCATCTCCAGTAATGATGTAACACTCAGTCACCTCATCAATGTGTTGTATTTTTTGAATAAAATTATCAAGCGCATTTTCCTTTTGCCATGCTAAAGACACCAAAACAAAGGTGCCGACATTCAATCCGATTTTTGCTGCGTCTACTTTCGCGTGATAACTTTGAATAACTTCTGATTGTTCTAGCTTTTTAACCCGCTCTAAT
This sequence comes from uncultured Saprospiraceae bacterium, assembly GCA_964398295.1. Lineage (GTDB taxonomy): Bacteria > Bacteroidota > Bacteroidia > Chitinophagales > Saprospiraceae > CALFUK01. Next base: position 11,873 of record CAYNMW010000050.1, read on the forward strand.
GTCGGTGCAGGTGACAATCCTATTTTTTTAGATAGTTCAAGATTTGTAATTTTGCTGTTCTCTTGTAATAGTTTTAAAATCTTTAAATCTATTTTATCCAACTTTGCTTCTGACATTTGCCAAATTTTTGCGCAAATATTAGCAAATAATTTGAATTTACTGTATTTTTTAAAATATTATTTGCAATTAATCCAATTTTTCAGATAAAAATAAAAGAATATAGGGCAATCGCAATGCGACCACCCTATCCTCCATACATTATCCAATCTCATTAGATTGGATACATAAACGTTTAAGCGATCTCAATTAAGCTTTCTCCATATCCAGTCGAACAGGTAAGGTATACACCTTATTGGTTTCGACTTTATTGGATTTCACTTCTTTATAATTCAGTACATTTTTTATTTGAGCGTCTACCTGATTGTTGTCTGTAGACAATACGATAATTTCCTTTTTAGAATTGACCGTAAAGTGAACGTGAATGACTCCATCATCATCATTGACTGACTCAAAGTCAATATTGTTGATGTACTTGGTAAGTTCGGCACGAAGCTCAGAATTGGACTCAGGAGTCGGGTTTGCAAATGCAGAAGTAGAAACAATCAAGATAGCAAGTGCAGCAATTACATTTTTAATTTTTGACATAGTTCAATTAATTTAATTGGTTGAGGTTAAACAAATAATTAGCAAGTTTTCAATTGGAGGTGGATCTTAATTTTACAGTTTTAGATCCCTAAATTTCGACATGATGGCCATCAAAATCGTACAGTTAAAAGACGTCGTAGGGACGACCATTGTTGCACGACTCCTATCCGAATGCTTCATATTTCGATAAACGATATTAAATAATCGATTAAGGTTACTGAAATAACTATAAGAAAAACACACATCTTTCCATAGATCATAGACTTCAATATCTAATCGCTTCAATAGTATAATAATGCAGTCCTCTCAAATCATCCAATGGGTTGGTGTATTGATGATATGGTTACAACTCACAGTATTCTGTGATTTTTGTTTTTAAGTGAATCCTGTGATTTATACAAGCTAACCTAGATTTAATTTCGTCCTGTTATTTAAGGTAAAATAATTAACCAATACCTCTTTACTTACAAAACCAATAAATATTTACTTATGATCTACAACAAAATTTACTTTGCATATAACATAAAATTATTCATTCTATTCGTATTGGCCAGCATGACACTTATACTGGACACTACAGCTCAATGTAGCTTTCAATGTCTTGGAAATAATACTTTTTTGGGTCAATTTGCTGGAAATTCGAACACAACAGGAACGGCTAATTCATTTTTTGGACAAGATGCAGGTCGCTTTAACACCACTGGCAGTGATAATTCATTTTTTGGAGAAAACACTGGTGTTTCAAATACTACTGGGCGTCAAAATTCATTTTTTGGACATGCCTCTGGTGCGTCAAATACCACTGGTATAAACAATTCATTTTTTGGTCTTCAAGCTGGCCTAAGAAATAATGGATCAAACAATTCATTTTTTGGAGCTGATGCTGGTCAAAATAATTCCACTGGGTCTGGAAATGCTTTTTTTGGACAAGCGTCAGGATTTGCTAATACTACTGGATTTTCAAACTCCTTCTTTGGACATGAATCAGGAAGGAGCAACACCACTGGTGGCAGCAATGCATTTTTTGGCGATGATTCGGGTAGATCAAACACGACTGGAGTTGCAAATTCATTTTTTGGCCAAGGAGCTGGCCGAAATAACACCTCTGGATCAAATAATGCTTTTTTTGGAACAGGATCTGGTCGCAACAACACAACAGGTATAGCAAATACCTTTACTGGTCGAGATGCAGGTGCATTTAATACAATAGGTAATGGCAATTCATTTTATGGATCCAACGCTGGTTCCAGTAATACCTCTGGTAGCGATAACTCATTTTTTGGTAGAGAAGCAGGATCGGCAAACACCACTGGTTCTGATAACTCATTTTTTGGTAGACTTGCTGGAGTAGCTAATAGAACGGGTTCTAACAATGCATTTTTTGGCCATCAAGCAGGAACCAATAATACAACGGCAACAGGTAATTCATTTTTTGGAAATCAATCAGGATTAAACAATACTACTGGTTCTTCTAATGCATTTTTTGGGCAAAGATCAGGAGAAGAGAATACAACTGGGCTTTCTAACACATTTATTGGCACATTTAGTGGTGCGAACAACACTACAGCTGGTCTAAGTACATTCGTAGGAAGAAGTGCTGGGTTGAATAGTAATGGGAATGCCAATACATTTCTCGGATACTTTTCTGGTCTAAATAATACATCTGGTCAAAACAATACTAACCTTGGTACTAACTCGGGTGCTCAAGTAACCACAGGTTCTAACAATGTCTTCTTAGGATCTGGCGCCGGGCCAACTTCACAAAATTTCTCTGTTAGCAACAGACTTTTTATAGATGTAAATCCTTTTAGTACAAGTGGTGACAATAACCCATTAATTTATGGGGAATTTGACAATGACTTTGTACGGATCAATGGTACATTCGAAGTTACTGCTGGTTTAAACAACCCATCAAGCATCACATTAAAACAGCAATTCACATCCATTGCTCCAATGGTCATCTTGGACAAGATCAATACACTAGATATTGCTGAATGGTCTTACAAGTCTGACCCAGAGGTGCGTCATATCGGACCGACAGCAGAGTCCTTTCACGAGGCTTTTGGTCTTGGGGAAGGTAACATGAATATCTCTACCATAGATGCCGATGGTGTGTCTCTTATTGCTATACAAGCATTGTCTCAGAACGCGAAAAATAGAGAGGCTCAAATTGCGATTCTTCAGAAAGAGTTACAAGATAAAGATCAAGTGATGAATGAGCAACAAGCAGAAATTCAAGCTCTAAATGCGCGGTTAAAAAAGATTGAATCTCACCTTGATATAAAATAAATAAATCATAATCTCTGATCGTTAGTTTTGAATAAATAAAAGGGAATCTTTGGTTCCCTTTTATATTTAATTATAACCAGTATAACCAAGGAGACTATTGGTCGTTTATAATTTAGCATTCAAAAAAGTCGTTACTAAATCTTTTAGTTCTTTAGAAAGATCAAAATAAAAGACAGCTCCAACATAGCTTAAAGTAAAAAAGGAAAGTTGTACAATAGTATTGATCCAAACATTCTCAATAGATGGGATAACGAACAATAACAACAGAAAAATCACTGCAACAATTAGCAATAAGTAAAGATTTTCTTTACCAAATGGTGACATTTTCATCGTTGATCGAATGAACATCATCTTAATTACATTGAACAGTAGATAGGATAATGCAGTAGCACCCGCAGCTCCAATTAACCCATATGATTGAATGAAATAGTAATTGAGTCCAACATTTAAAACTGCCAGGAAAATCAGAAACAATAAGTTGTATTTGTACCAACTTGAGAACTCGATCAATTGACTATTCACACTCAGGCTCATGTCGACAAGTTTACCTAAAACAATGAGCAGAAAGATAAAACGCCATTCGAAAAATATATCTTCTCCAACGGCGATGACATCTAATAATGGCAGACATATCCAAAGAGCTCCTGCAATCAAAATCCCAGGTATCATGAGATTAATGCTTGTACTCTTATACAAGTAGCTGAGTTCTTTCAGGTCTTTGTCCTTCCATGCTTGGCTAATGATTGGTGTCGAAATCTTAATGATAGCTCTTCTGGGAATATCAACAACTGATGTCAGAAAAATCATCATAGTGTATATACCTGTGGCAGTTGTTCCTAGTATAGTGGTTATCATGATGACATCTATACGAAAAGCCATCATCCCTCCCATAGTATTCAAACTACTATATAAAGAAAAGGATTGAACCGTCTCTTTTGAATTTGCTCTTATGTCTTTGACTATGCCTTGCGTAAGACCAATAGCACCCAATGACCATAGGTAAATAAAAATAAGTACAGCTAAAATGATGTGACTGATAAGAATGTACAATGGCAAATCCTCTTTAGCAATCCATCCTGCAACTGCAGCATAAACAATTAATGGCAAACACAATTTAAACCCAACATTGTTTATGAGCTCTGGAATAGAAATACGAAGTAAATTTGAAGATTGATTGTACAGCAACAAATTGAGAGCAAGTACAATTGCGAGAGCTATAATGTAGTAGTCGTATTGCTCAATCAGCCGTTCAGGATCAACTTTGACAACTTGTAAAAAGTCATGAAAATACCCGCTAAACATTGTATAAATCAAGAGAAATATCAGTACCGTTCCGAGGAACATCAACAGAAAACTATTGAGGTATTTTCTTTTATTCTCTGAATGGGATGGAAAAAACTTAATTATGGCATTGTACAATCCTAAGGAAACTAAAGGAAGTAGGAAATAACCAGTACCTAAGATAAACTGGGCAAAACCATAAATATCTTCATCTTGTTTGTATATAAACATGGTAGCAAAAAATGCAATGACCACACCCAAATAGGAAATGATGGTGTATTTAATGCTTTGTCGCTGGATGACTCCCATTTGGCCAAAGATACTTATAAATTAGAGCCGTGCTGGCACTTATTTTTATAGAAAATAAGTAATTTTACACCACAAACTTTATACAATGATGAAGAAGACAATTACACTCCTTTCTTTCTATTTTTTCTTTAGCTCAGCCTATTCTCAAAATCAATTTGTTGTTGAAGATAACGTGTCTTCTGGCTCTGATAGAGCCTTGATTGTTGAACACAATCTGGACAATGGATCAAATGGGTTGACTGCATTTTCATTAATGAGTGGGACAGGTCAAAACTTGTCTACAGGCTCCATTGTGACTTACAATTCGAATTATAGTGCAATTCCAGATTATGCTGGATATTTAACTGTGTTATCAGGTAGTACGAGTACAGCTGGTAGAGGCATTAACCTTGTAGCACAGAAGGCTGGAGCCAATATTAGATTTTATCTTGGAGGCGTACAAGCTAATGATATTGGAATGATTCTCGAAAGTAATGGGAATCTTGGTGTTGGTGAATCAGATCCAAAAGCAAAAGTTCATGTTACAAATGGTGATGTATATCTTGACGACATCAATAGTGGTATTATCATGAAATCGCAAAACAATACTTGCTGGAGAGTGCAAATTGACAATACTGGAGCTTTGGTTAGTTCACCACTAAGTACTTGTCCTTAAGGAGAATTTGTTGATAAACAGTCTTCAAAAAGATAATCGACTGAATAGCTGTTGAATATATTCAATACGTTACCTTTGTCTCGTTGCAACAGTAAAGTATTTGGTCAACATTATCATCATCATCCAGGCAAGAGTTTCCAGCACTCGATATCCTAACAAGATTTTGAGGCCCTTTGCAGGGAAATCAATCCTATCTATACAACTGGATAAACTTAAGCAACTGTCTTATCCAATTGTTGTAGCAACTTCTACAAATCAAGCTGATGATGCTATTGAATCCGTCTGTAGAGAAATGAAAATTGCTTGTACGCGAGGTAGTGAACAAGATGTACTTGCTCGATTCATGACTACACTACATGATTATCCCTCTAGGCATGTCATCAGAATCTGCAGTGATAATCCATTTTTAGATTTAGAGTTGTTGGAGCTAATGATTGAAAAACATCTGGAATCAGGTCGTGACTATACGAGTTATTCTTACAACGATACACCTGTGATGTTGACACATTTTGGCTTCTTTGCAGAGATTGTTACATTCGAAGCTTTGCAGAAATTAGATGGTTTGAGTAAAGACAAGGATGTATGCAGAGAACACGTGACCAATTGTTTATATACAGATACAGAAAACTTTTCGATTAATTTTATCCCTCTTGATGAAACTGATTTCAGTACAAACAAGATAAGATTGACCATTGATACGCCTGAGGATTTTTCGATGGCAGAAACTATATTTATTGCATTGGAAGAAAAACAGTCTACCTTTAATTATAAAGATGTCATAACATATTTGAATGACAACGAAGACATATTAGCATACATGGAAAATCAAATCAATAGAAACAGCAAATAATGAGTGATACATACATTATAGGCGAAATAGGACAAAACCATAATGGGTCTGTTGATATAGCCAAATTGATCATCGAATTGGCTGCACGGTCACCTGTGGATGAAATATTTGGGACGACACTAAAGCCAATGTCTGCAATAAAATTGACAAAACGTGATCTGGATTACGAGTTGACAGAATCTGCAAATATTAAACCTTATACTGGGCCAAATTCATTTGGTGAAACCTACGGCGAGCATCGGAAGTTTTTAGAATTAGATGATCATCAGCATTATGACATATATCAATATGCAAAAGAAAATAACTTAGAATTTGTAGAAACACTTTGTGCACCTTCATGTCTTTCATTACTCAAATTGTTTTCTCCTGACAGATTAAAAGTAGCCTCTCGAGATTTAACCAATTTGCCCTTATTAGAGGTGATGGCGGAGACAAAAATTCCAATTATTCTATCCACTGGTATGGCTGGTCAAAAGGAATTAGACAGAGCATTGGACACCATAAGCAAACATCATAATTCTATATCTATACTTCATTGCTTATCTCAATACCCTGCAGAACATACTCGCATCAACTTGAACTCCATACATTTCCTCAAGGAGAGATACCCTCAATATGAAATTGGTTACTCCGATCATTCTATTGGAATATCAATACCGGTTTCTGCAGTTGCGATGGGTGCGCGCGTTATCGAAAAGCACATCACAATAGACAGAGATATGAAAGGCTCTGATCAAAAAGGATCATTGGGGCCTGATGGCGTAAAACGAATGGTCAGAGATATAAGGATCGTAGAACAGGCATTAGGGAAAAAGGAAATGTTTATTGATGATTCGATCAAACAGACAAGAAAAAAACTAGAGCGTTCAGTAGCAAGCAAGGTAAACATTCAACCGGGAGAGCTCATCGACGAATCAAACATTCATTTATTGAGTCCAGGTGATGGTGTCAGGTGGCAAGATCGCAATGAACTTATCGGTAAAAAAGCGAAAGCATTAATTCCGAAGAATGAAATAATCTACACTACTCTAGTTGAATAGTAATCCTTCATGAATTTTTGACAAGCACATTTCATCGGTATCAATTCTATACCTTTTCATATCCAGTATTTAGGTGAATAGCTTCTCTACCTATATATATCATGTTAAAGTATTTAACAAAACAATTTGATATCTTTCAGGAACGATATTGACTATACAAACATTTAATTATCGTCTGCTGATACTAACTTTTCTTAAACGCAACCATTTGAATATGAAATTCAATCTTTTGACTACCCTTCTCTTTGTTTGCATCGCAACATTGACATTTGCTCAGCGTACAAAGGATCAAATCATAATTAACAAACGTCCATCCACTACAAGCACTCAAACACAGACAAATACACGTACAGAAAATCGAACACTGCCAAGTCAATCTTCGACACAGGGATCAAGGATTCAGCGAGTCAATCACGATTTTAGTAAGAAATTGGATAACATCGAATTGAGGTATACAGTGGTTCAAACAGGTTCGAACAGCAATAATAAATTCTATAGAATTGATGGACATATCTATAGTGATATAGAAACAGAAGCTTTGTTCAGTCACAACAAACGGATAGTATTGTTCCAGATCGACAATTGGGATTCTGGCTTTTTTGGGGACGACATCCAATCTATTGATGGCTATGCTACAAACCAACAATTGACTCAAGAAGCAGGAGGAGGTCCTCTTTATCAATTTGGGAATAGCCCAGTTCGAGAATTTTCATTTGAATTTAAAACAAAAACTAACAGACAGCCAGTTGTGAAGAGTCAGATTTATCCTGACTGGAGAGTACTTGCAGATTACGAACAGTTCATGCCACTAGAATTTGCTTCTATGAATGGCAAATGGGTATCAACAGAATTTCCAGATACGGCTTTCGACCTTAGTTTTAGTACACAGGGAGAGCAAATTGCAATGACCGATTTCTATGGCCAGCAAGTATATTGGACGTATGCAAAAGAAGGTACTTATGTAAGACAAATTGGAACAGTAGCTCAACAGGGACAAACAAACACGCAGAGGACTAGTTCTGGAGGCTATCTAGGTGATTCCAATAATAATACAAACCAAACTAATCAAACGCGATCCGGCAACACTCCTTCTAATTATCCTGAAGGCGGTTATCTTGGTGGTTCATCAAACAACAGCAATAACAGGAATTCTTCTTCTACTAATTCTGGAAACAATTCATCTTCTAATTACCCATCAGGTGGTTATTTAGGCAATAGTAATTCTAACAATCAGCAAGGAAATAATGCAACGTCACTTGCGGAACATGGTTATGTTTCTGTCTTTCAAATTGTTGACAGAAGAACGATGACCTATACGAATTCTGAAGGGATATCGATTACGTTGACGAAGGAAGAGTAGAAAGTGCATTGTCATAATTTTTGAATCAAAAATTTCCAGCAAAAGGCTGATAGGCAGCCAATGCAGATTAATGTTCATATCATTCAGCAGGTATTTAGGCACGCGCAGGATTGACCTGTAACGCTCATCTCTTGATATATTTATCTCCTTTATTCGGCATATACTTTGTTTCTTTACAATTATGTTCAACACAATCAATACAACAATACCATATTGGTTGTTAAGCCTTGCATCATTTTTTATACTTAACTCTGCATGTACTCCACAAAAGGATCAACCATTGAGAGTAGCCGTTGCATCAAATGCACGATTTGTTGTCGAAGAAATTGCAAAAATATATACTGAAGAATCTGGTCAAGAAGTAGAGTTGATTGCCAGTTCGTCAGGTAAGCTAACTGCTCAAATTCTTGAAGGAGCACCCTATGATTTATTTCTATCAGCTGATATAGACTACCCTACTACTTTATATAAAAAAGGCAAGACTACAGATAAGCCTGTCACTTATGCAATTGGCACATTGGGGCTTTGGGCAACGAGAGAAGACATGAACATTGGATTGCAGGATCTCAACAACAATATCATATCTCGAATTGCTTGTGCGAATCCAGAAACTGCTCCGTATGGGAAAGCAGCTATTGAGGCATTACAATCGGCTGGTATCTACGGTGGTGTCAGAGATAGACTCATCTTTGGAGAAAGTGTAGGACAAGTCAGTCAGTTTCTGTACAGTAAAGCTGCTGATGTGGGATTTGTACCCTCCTCACTATCCAAAATTTTGGAGGACAAAGTGACTGGTCATTGGGTGCCTATCGACAATTCGCTCTATAAGCCTATCCAACAAGGCGTTGTGCTTATAGACAACCAAAGAAGTATTCATGCTGCTGCCAAGCAATTTTATCAATTCCTATTTACAGAGAAATCAAGAGCAATCTTACGTACATACGGCTATCAAACAGATTGACCATATCGCCTAGTTTGCAGCCTATCAATTACACCTATGCTATTTTACTTTGGGAAAATAGATCGAGTACTTTATCTTGCCACAGATGAATTCATTGGCGGGTACGATTAAGTCTATACAAACTGACAAAGAGTTGTCCATTGTAACGGTGGAATTAGATGATAGGACTGTCTTTAAGTCTATAGTTATTGATACTGTTGAAAGCACACCAGAATTGAAGGTAGGCAATTCCTTGTCTGTCCTCTTTAAAGAAACTGAGGTAGTAGTAGCAACTAGCTTCCCAGCTTCTATAAGCACTCAGAATAGAATTAAAGGCACCATTCAATCTATAGAAGAAGGGCTCCTTGTGAGCAATGTCAGTATAGACACAGCTGCAGGTCCTTTAAAAGCAATGATCTGTACTGACGCAGTGCAGCAAATAAAATTAGCAAGGGGCTTGGAAGTATTTGCTTTGGTCAAAATGAATGAATTGATACTCTCTTTTTAATGGATTGGCAACCGCTCATATTGACCTTTCAACTTGCCAGCATCACTACTCTATTGCTATTTATTATTGCTGTTCCGATCAGTCATTGGTTATGCTTTACCAAATCAAAGGGTAAACCGATCATCGAAACCATCATCAGTATGCCTCTTGTGCTGCCACCTACTGTACTAGGATTTTATTTTCTACTGGCCTTCAGTCCAGGTAATATGTTTGGCTCATGGCTAGATAAGACATTTGGGTTGTCGCTTGTCTTTTCTTTCCCAGGCTTGGTTCTGGCATCCATGATTTATAGTCTTCCGTTCATGGTTCACCCTATTTTATCGGGCTTATCAAATTTACCTGATTCTTTATCCAACGCTTCCTATCTCATGGGACACAGTCGCAGAAAGACATTATTTCAGGTGCTATTGCCAAACATCAAACCAGCACTAATCACAGGCATCATTTTGTCATTTGCGCATACCATTGGTGAGTTTGGTGTCGTGTTGATGATTGGTGGTAACATACCAGGTAAAACTAAAGTTGCCTCCATTGCTATTTATGATGAAGTTGAATCTTTGAATTATGCTGCAGCTAATCAATATTCTCTCATCCTGTTTGTCATTGCGTTTCTCATTTTATTGAGTGTGTATATGCTCAATCGAAACAACCAAAACCATGGTGTGATATGATTGAGATTGACATCAAAAAAAGGCTGCAAAGCACAGAAGGCGAAATGGTATTGTCTGTGAACCAAACCATTGACAAAGGAGAGTTCATTGCATTTTATGGACCTTCGGGGGCAGGCAAAACGTCGACACTTCAAATGTTAGCCGGATTGATGAGACCTGATGAAGGACACATTAAAGTCAATGGCAAATATTGGTATCAAGAAGGATCTAATCGACAATTTCCCATGCAGCAAAGAAAGATTGCATACATGTTTCAGGACTACGCATTGTTCCCTCACATGAGCATAGAAGAAAATATAGCATACGCTGTAGCCAGCACAACAGATAAAGATTTCACAAAGGAATTAATCTCAAGCATGCAACTAACAGAACTTGCAGATAAAAAACCTTACACTTTATCAGGTGGACAGAAACAGCGGGTAGCATTAGCAAGAGCCTTGGCACAACAACCTGATATTTTATTGTTGGACGAACCTCTGTCCGCACTGGATACGAAGGTCAGATTAGAATTGCAAGATTACCTTGCACAATACCATCGCTCACTTGGTTTGACTACGATTATGATCAGTCACGACATCAGTGAATTGGTCAAACTTGTAGACCGTGTTTTTCAAATAGAAGATGGCCAAATAATCAAACAAGGGACCCCACAGGATTTGTTTATGCACAAATCAGTCAGTGGCAAGTTTAAGTTTACCGGTGAGGTTATTGGGCTACAGCAACAAGGCTTCTTATACATTGTGACTGTCCTCATTCAAAACAGCCCCATTCGTGTTATTGCCCAGCGATCAGAAGTTGAGGACATTCGTATTGGTGACACAGTGGTAGTTGTATCAAAAGCCTTCAACCCGATCATCTATAAACTAAATCAATGACATGTTAGACCGCCCGATTACATTACCCTGTGGTAGAATAGTAAAAAATAGAATTGCCAAGTCCGCGATGTCTGAATATATGGCGTCAAAGAAAGGTGAACCGCAAGAAGGCTTTCAACATTTATATCGTCGTTGGGCAAAAGGTGGTGTTGGTTTAAACATTACTGGCAATGTCATGATAGACAGTCGTTCCAAAGAAGAAGGTAGAAATACAGTTCTGGAAGATGACAAACATTTGGGATCATGGAAACGATTTGCAGAAGCTGGCAAAGAGAACGCAACAGAATTATGGGTTCAGTTGAATCATCCAGGAAGACAGGCTCGCGGTCATGTTAGTAGCCATATAGTTAGCGCATCTGATGTACAAATGCCGTTCATGAAAGCAATTTTCAAAAAGCCAAAACCTCTAACGGAAGAAGGGATTCAGGAAATCATCGAGCGCTTTGGCAATAGTGCAAAATTGGCAAAACAAGCTGGATTTACAGGCATACAAATACACAGTGCACATGGTTACTTACTGAGTCAGTTTTTATCTCCTCTGGTCAATAAGCGCACCGATAGCTGGGGAGGCAATGTAGAAAATCGTTCCAAACTATTATTGTCTGTATATCACGAAATTAGACAAAGAGTTGGTATTGATTTCCCCGTTGGTGTAAAGATTAATTCAGCCGATTTTCAACGAGGTGGCTTTGAAGAAGATGACTCACTTCAAGTCATCAAATGGTTAAGTGATGCAGGGATAGATCTAATTGAAATTTCTGGAGGAACGTATGAGAGCCCAGCAATGGTAGGTCATGTAAAAAAGCAAAGCACAATAGAACGAGAAGCATATTTTTTGGACTTTATCGAAAAGGCAAGACGAGTGACGAAAACGCCACTTATGCTAACGGGTGGATTCCGAACAAGAGCTACTATGATTTCTGCATTAGACAAAGGTGAACTAGATATTATTGGAATTGCCCGCCCTTTTGCCACCCATCCTGATTTGCCAAATCAATTAATTGCAGGCACACTAAAATCTCTACCAACAGAAGTATTGACAACTGGTGTCAAAGCAATCGATGGAATAGCAGTACTAGATGTTTACTGGTATGCAGACCAGATGAAACGAATGGGAAATAAGCAAGAACCAGATTCATCTCTCGGCACCTGGGGTACTTTCTTTAGAAATACTAAAGCACAAATTGTTTAGTTGATATGAAATGGTTTAAACGCATCTTATTTTTACTACTCATTATCATTGTTCTTGCGACTATTGGTTTCGGATACATCGTTTACCGAGCTGCAATAGGTCTCCCCTTTTATGAAACAGAACCACACATCGTAGACATCCCTCAAGATCAACAAACGGTATTACTCTTTTCAAAAACAAATGGATTCGTACATGGAAAAGCAATTAAAGAAAGTGAAATTGCTTTTGCAAAAATGGCTGAAGAAAATGATTGGTTTCTTTACCAGACAAAAGATGCTGGTATATTTAATGAGGAACAACTCAATCAATTTGATGTCACGATTTGGAATAATGTCTCTGGTAATGTTTTGACTGCTGAACAACGAAAGATTTTTAAAGCATACATGATCAATGGTGGAGGTTTTGTAGGCATACATGCTGCTGGTGATGGTTCCCATGCTTGGGAATGGTATGTTAACGAACTTATAGACGCTCGCTTTTCACATCACCCAATCCGAAATCAATTGCAAGAAACGTTGGTCTCATTTGAACAGCAGTCAGATAAGATTACAACAATGCCATCAATACCAAACTGGACCCATACGGATGAGTGGTATATTTTTCATGACAATCCAAGAGCGAATGGAGCAAACATTTTGTATACCCTTGATGGCAACTCTATCGATCCGAATGGTGTACTAGGACCTTTGCAACGAAAAAAAACCTTTGGCATGGGCAAAGACCATCCTGTTGTCTGGAACAATTTAGTTGGTAGAGGAAGGTCATTGTACTCCTCCATGGGTCATACTGCTGAAGCATTTCAAGAGGCAAATCATTTGGCTATGTTGGAAAACGGAATCAAATGGGCAGGCAAATTTGAATGATTGTATCTTTTTGTCGAAATTACATCTATCATGAAAATACGAATGGCGACAAATAGCATCAGACTCAGAGTACGGAAGTCTGACTTAGCTGAATTGCAAAAAAGCAATAGAGTCCATGACCTTGTAGAATTTCCTACTGGCGTATCCTTCACATTCATTTTGCAAATTGAAAATCGAGAAGACGTTGTTGCCGCATTTAATGACAACCAAATTCAAGTAAGTCTTCCCAAACAAAAGGCAGATCATTGGATGCAATCAACGGACGTTGCCATCGAAGAGCATATTGCACTCTCTGACGACAAAGAATTACACTTATTGATCGAGAAAGACTTTCCTTGTCTGGATAGAGAAGAAGAAAACAAAGAAGATACCTTTTGGGAATTGAGTGAAGAGAAACCGGAAGTTTGTTA
>CAYNMW010000051.1:0-12366 GCA_964398295.1 uncultured Saprospiraceae bacterium
GGGGACCAATACCCTAAATCACAAATAATACTCAGAATACATTTGCCTGCACTACTAAAAGTTGAGGCCTTAGAAGGGCTTTGATGATAAGCCCTGTCGGTGACTTTTCTTAACTGAATCGCAGGTTTCTGGCCCCTCGATTTCCTTGTTATATTGTCAACAAAATGTCAATAGTCTATTAGAGCCTGATTTTCATCTAATTTCAACTTACATTTATGCAATCAGTTGTAAATTGATGACATGCGGACGAGCTTGTTTCTTGTTGCTTTGATAATCGGGCTTTTCATAGGAAGGTATACTCCACTCTATGAATGTAGTGCTGCTTTGTTTACTTATGAGTCTGTTAACTCCCTTATCATAGTCAACGATGTACAAGGGAATGAAACCATTTTACAGGAAACGAACAACTATGATATTGAAATTGAAAAAGCGTTGATAGATTTTTCTCCTCAGCAAGCGGAATTGTTCGCTGAGATGCTCGATACGTTTTCTTTATATACACTAGATTACACAATAGACGACAGCAGGTATTTGAAATCATCTAGTGCTACTGAAATTTGCTTTGAGAACTTTTTGATTACAATAGATAAAAAGAGAACGAGTCTGTTTGAATACAAATATAAGGTCTTGGCTCAGGCGGAGGTCCAATTGTCTGTAGGAGAATATCAGGATCAATTTAGATTTGATTGTCAGTCTTCTTTCCTCACCACAGGGCTTACGACAGAATTTTTTATCAAGACTGTTTTGACAGAACTCTTTATCCAAGAACTACATCTAGGAGTAGGTAATTATTTGGATAAGAAATAAGATTAATACTTGTCACCTAAGCCTTACTCAGTGGATATAACAATGGTCGACTTGGTGCAGCATCCATTTCCAATGGGGTGACTTGTAGGTTAACTAAGTAAAGTCCATCGCTAAGTTCCTCAGGTACATAAACCAATTCCGTAATGGTATTCTTTGAATTCTGGTTGATTTCTGAATCCCAAAATGTGCGATGACAAATGAGCTTTCCTTCATCTACTTCTCTATCAACAGAAGGTAAGTCTACCAACAAATGCTTAATACCGTGTTGCTTCAAGTAGTGAATGACACCAACATCAAGGTAAGGCGGATTTGTGCCAGAATAATCTCTACCTATTTTTGAGAGAGCATTTGGGATTGTGCGTATGATGCACGCATCAACATCGATCGTTTTCTTATTGAAAGAAGCCTCTATGTCCTCTCTTGTGACTATTAAATCTCCATTTTGTTTTTCCGTGATTGAGGCAGAAACCAACATTCCAATAAAATGAAAATCGGTATTGACTTGATTGACGGATTGATTTTGTTCGGTGATGTGTCCGATGCACTCAGTATGTGTCCCTTGCCCATGTGGACAAGAAGTGAGTTGATAATAATTTACTGAGCCACCCATTTTCACTGAGCCTATGAACGAGCCAATTTCTACCGGGACAGCATTGACGGGTGGCGCATAGTAACACCTTGCATCTCCAATAGCGATTGAGATATCGGTTCCCTTTGACAGGTCAGTTGTGAAGGTTTGACCGTTTCTGTGAATTGCTGTAATCATTATAATAAAATAAGAATGGCACCAAGAGCTGTAACACCGATTAAAAAATATCTATAATATTGTTCAGAAAATTTCTTAACGAAAAATAAGCCAATAATAAAACCAAAAAGTACTGCAGGCACAAGGTGTAAATTACTATAAAAGGTTTCGAAACTTATGGTCCCCCAAACCCAAATATGAAAAGGAAGCTTCATTATGTTTATGATAAAAAAGAGCCAGGTTGATGTTCCAATCACATCATTTTTATTCAACCCAATAGCTAGAAAATAAATGACAGCTATACCGCCAGCAAGATTCCCAATCATTGTTGTAAACCCAATCAAAAAACCCAAAGGAATTGCAATTAACCAGGAGTCTTTGATATGGTCAAATTTTTTCCATTCTCTCCAAATAAGAATGAACACAAGCACCAGAATAATAAGTGCCATCCAAAATTTGAAGCTATCTTCATCCATATCTTTTCCAACCCAAGTAGCGAAGACTACTCCTACAAGTATTGCTGGCATACATTTGACTAAATATTGCCATTTGACATGTCTCTTATAGTACCAGATAGCTAATATATCCCCAGTCAAGAGTAAAGGAAGTAGGATACCAGTAGATGCTTTAGAACCATGTGCCAGAGCTAAACAAACAACTGCTAGCACACTAGTCCCTTTCAAGCCTGACTTGGCTAGACCAACAATTATTGCTGCTGTATATGCAAGTAAAATGGTAGACATATAATAGATTTTGAAGCCAATACTTCAAGAAATCTTACATTAGATAAATGAAGGTAGTCATTCTGAGTGATTTGAATTGGCGGGATCATTTGCGTGATCTTACATGGAATGATGTGTTGCAATTTAATGAAGCTCATCTCGACAATCCAGCTTTTGAACGCATTGCGAGGTATTACCAGATTATCTTAAAAGAACAAGCCGATTTGGTTTTATTGGCTGGTGACATTACAGGTGATGGATTTTGTGGGCATGGTTTTCAATATGCATTGTTGGCTTTACTCTCTTTATTGGAACAAAGACAAATTCCATCAGCGTACATTACAGGCAATCACGATCCAAGCCCATACTTTGATGAATTTCTTGAAGGTGCAGAACAGTTTGAAATGACACATCACATTTCTAATAAATTAATCTCCATAGACGTACTCAATATCTTAGGTGTAAATTTTCATTGTACTAAATCTAAATCCTCATTAAATAAAGTAATCAAAGAAAATCGAGAAACTCCTATCCATATTTGCATGGCTCACTCGGAGATAAAAAGAAGGATACGATTGTTTGATACCCAAGCTCAGTTAATCGCGACAGGACATTATGATCGCAAACTGTTTCCATTTAGAGAATCGGTTTTTATCTCACTTGATAATGATTCTGAAGAAGTCTCCTATGCCACTGCAATTTTTCAAAATGGAAATTTAATCGAATCCAATATTTGCATTCGGCAAGATGAACATCGAACGATTTATCTTCCATATAACAAAGGACAATCGATCAGCCCATATTTATTTTCCGAAGGAAAAGCTATAGCAACATTTGATAAATTAGAAGCTGCGCATGATTCATCTTTTCAAGACGAAGAAGGTAATGACTGGGCCTATTTAAAATATCTACGAGGCCTAGCTCATAGAGCTGCCTATGACAGTTTGTATTCCTATAAAAAAGAAAAGAAAGAAATTGATGGAAAACTTCCGTTATCAGATATTCACAAACTCAAAATCTCTCCAGGATATAGAATATCTAGTTTGTTCATAAGAGATTATATTGGCAGAGTTCATTAGGATTCAGTTTTTCTAAGAGGAGAAACTCATGAAAATAATGAACCTTAACATGCCTTACAATAAGTTTACAACTCTTCAATAAGTATAGCACTTATTTGATATTTAATATATATCTCTTTAAATTTATAAGTGAAAATGTAACCGTGACTTAGAAAAGCTACACCTTTCCAGCTCTTCTTCACATTAAAACAATAGTATAATGTATAAGCATTATTGTGTTATACTGTCTATAGCGTTCGCTATATGCACAGCTGCTACTGTTCATTCACAAACATATACCGATTACTTTGGCAATGGTCACCAAGTCGGTATAAGCGTTTCATCTAGCAGTGAACTAGGTAGCAGTAAGGACGAAAAAGCATTGACAGGTTCGGGACTTTTTACTGATGAAGTTGGAGCATCTCGTTTTCTTGCCCAATCCACTATGGGTTCTAATTATGAAGGGATACAGGACCTTGTATCATCTGGTATTGATAGTTGGCTGGACAATCAATTTTCGTTGACTCCCATTTCATACGAGGATGAATATAATCGCATCTATACCGAAGCGCAAGAATTCGTTACTGCCCATGACCTTGATCGAAATGAATATTTGACTTTTGCTTTTTATGAAAAATTGATCAAACAACCTGATGCTCTTCGTCAAAAAGTAGCATTTGCATTGTCTCAAATTTTTGTCATCAATCCCATTAAAAGCCAAATCGGAAACAGAGCATATGCAACCTCTCATTTCTATGACATCATGTATCTAGGTGCATTCGGTAACTATCATGATATACTGTATGATGTAAGCTTGCATCCATTGATGGGTGCCTATTTGAGCCATTTTCAAAATGAAAAACCGGATATCGTCCAAGGGACCCTACCTGATGAAAATTATGCAAGAGAAATTATGCAACTATTTAGTATTGGGCTGCATGAGCTAAATCTAGATGGGTCGTTCAAAACAGATGCAAATGGTAATGTCATACCAACATACGATATAGAAGATATTCAGGAATTAGCTCGTGTGTTTACCGGCCTATCAGGTAGCGAACGCCTTGATGCTATAGATCCTCAGTTTACACATAGTTTTGGTGCTTTTGATTTGAGGTTGCCAATGGCTATGTATAATGAATTCCACGACAAACGCGAAAAAGTCCTGATTGACAATACAGTACTAGCTGCTGACCAAGATGGGTTAACTGATATTGACATTGCTATAGACAAACTCTTCAACCATCCAAATGTTGGTCCTTTTATTGGTAAACGAATGATTCAGCATTTAGTGAAATCAAATCCATCACCCCAATATATCTTTAGAGCTGCCTCCGTATTTAATGATGATGGCAGTGGTGTCCGCGGAAATATGCAAGCAGTAATAAGAACTATCCTCACAGACCCCGAAGCCAGAGATTGTATCTGGATAAATGATGTAACTGCAGGGAAATTAATCCAGCCTATGGAGAGACTAACAAATTTGTTTTTAGCTTTTGACATTAGTACACCCTCAAATAAATTTTGGTTCAGAGACAATATTGATATCTTAGATGCATTAGAGCAAGCATTTCTTTCCTCGCCATCAGTCTTTAATTTCTTTACTCCATTTTATGCTGAAAGAGAATATGTTGAAGCCAACAATCTTGTATCACCTGAATTTCAAATTCTTAATTCAACGACTGGAATAAATTATGTAAATGAAGTAGAAACAAGATTAAAATTCAGGCCCTTTCAAAACCGAACGAAATCAAACAGCTCTGCATCTGGCTTAACACAAAATGTTGCCGATGCTCCAGTATTGGATTTTTCTGATGAAATCCTAGCCTATCAATCTGGAGGTTTAGACGCACTCCTTGACAGACTTAATCTTATTATTTGTCGGGGTCAACTGCAACCTAGTGTCGAAAGCATAATCAAAAATCGTCTTAGCCAAAATATACAAACTGAATCCAACTATGATGTCACAGATATCATTCACGATGCAATATATTTTATCATGATCTCTCCCAATTACACCATTCTAAAATAAAATTATGTCTGGAAAACATCATCATACAAGGCGTTCATTTCTCGGTAAAGCTACATATGGCTGTGCCTCATTGGGGGTCACAACATTATTGTCAAGTTGGACAAATATGGGTTTACTTAACGCAGCGGCAAAAGTCAATAGACCCATCTACAGTAATTCACCTTACAGGGCTTTGGTCTGTATATTATTAAATGGAGGTAATGATAGTTTTAATATGCTTGTTCCACATGGCATTGATGAATATACTGAATATGCTGATGCGCGAACAAATTTAGCTATCCCGAGAGGCCAATTATTACCAATAAATCCATTGAACCCTGATGGGAAAGACTATGGCTTGCACCCCAGTTTTGTAAATGTGCAAAACCTTTTCGAATCTGAAAATCTTGCCTTCATTGCAAATATTGGTACACTCGTACAACCCACAACAATATCTGTTTACGATCAAGGCTTAGGTTTACCTTTAGGTTTATATTCTCATTCTGACCAAAGACAACATTGGCAAACATCGACCCCTGATTCAAGAAACCCTTCAGGTTGGGGAGGCAGATTGGCTGACATTTTACATACCAATAATGCCTCTACAGATATTTCGATGAGTATTTCACTGAATGGTCTGAATGTTTTCCAACGCGGTAATACAATACAACCATACTCTATTAAACCTACTGGCAACGGTAGTGTCTTGATAAACGGAGCAACTAGCAACAATATATATGAACAATTAAAAATAGAAACAGTAGATAGTTTACTAGAACACAGTTATCAAAATATATTAGAACAAGCATACGCCAGTGCAGTTGTCGGTTCGAAAAACAATTCCATTGCTTTTGATTCTGCGATTGCAGCAGGTGTTCCATTGAGTACGTCATTTAGTGATGGCAGCTTATCGCAACAATTAAACATGGTCGCTCGAACTATAGCAGCAAGAGATCAATTGGGCGTAAGCAACCAAACGTTTTTTGTAGAATTGGGAGGCTTTGATACACACGATAATATTATAGAAGAACATGCTGAATTATTAACCGAACTAGACACTGCTTTAAGTGAATTTTACGCAGCCTTAGTCGAATTACAATTGGAAGATTCAGTTACTACATTTACCATTTCTGATTTCGCACGAAAACTAGTATCAAACGGTGATGGTTCAGATCATGCTTGGGGAGGTAATAATCTGGTGATGGGAGGTGCTGTAAATGGAAAACACATTTATGGTCAATACCCTGATTTATATTTAGGTTCCGCATTAGATACTGGGGATGGGCGCATACTTCCTACTACATCTTGCGATGAATTCTTTGCTGAATTAGCCTTGTGGTTTGGTGCCTCTGCAGGAGACCTGAATCAAATTTTACCAAATATTGGAAATTTCTGGTCACCTGTTTCGAACGGACATCCGATTGGCTTTCTGAATTATTAATTATCATATTCATGTCAAATAAAACGATACTAAAATACTTCGTCTGTTCAATCTACCTACTCTGCCAGCAAGTTGCCAGCTCGCAATGTATTGAAAATGGTAATGTGTGGGAAGACAGTTGGATTTCTTGTACACAGTCAAATAATCCAAATCCAGCAAGACCTTCATCTCATTGGATGTTATTTGAATTTAATCAGGCAGAAAGCATAAGCACGAGTATAATTTGGAATGCAAATCGTACTGGTGAAAGTACAATGGGTGTGAATACGATGATGGTTGACTACTCTGTAGATGGAACTACCTGGCAAACATTAGGCAACTTCTCATTAGCCAAAGCAACAGAAAGTACAGTATATAATGGAACAAATGGTCCTGACCTTGGAGGTATGTTTGTTAAAAAAATTCTCTTTACGGTACTAACAACACATGGACATCCCACTTGCGCGTCTATTGCTGAAGTTCAATTTAATGTGGATACAAATTCATGTTATGGGATAACTGATGAATGTGGCATCTGTGATGGACCTGGAAAAACCAGCTGGTATCTCGATGCTGACAATGATGGACTCGGAGATGCTGATGTTGTACAGCTTGCTTGTATACAACCTATAGGTTATGTTGCCAATAATGATGATCTATGTGATACAGGTATTTATGGCTGGGCAGATATAGGTCCTCTATTTGAAGAAAATGGATGCACTGGCTGTCATGGGAATTCGGGTGGATTAGATCTGACTTCTTTCACCACAACGATTGCTGGTGGAAATAAATGTGGTACAAGTTTACTAACAGGTAACAATCTTGTAGGTGTGATCACGATTGAAGGCTTTAATGGTTGCACAGCACCTATTAATGGTCCAAGAATGAATGACAGAGTGGGCGGAGCTATGGATGCTACTGAGCTTGCAATGATCCAATCATGGGTCGATAGTGGAGCTCCAGAATTTTGTCAATGCATAGCAGGAGCGCCGGATTCAGATAATGATGGTGTGTGTGATAACATGGATCAATGTCCAGGATTTGATAATCAACTTATCGGTACTGCATGCGACGATGGTCTAGTATGTACGATAAATGACATCATTGATAATAATTGTAATTGTGTAGGCCAACCAGTTATCGATTCTGATGAAGATGGTGTATGCGATACACAAGATGTCTCTCCTAACGAACCATGCACTGCAGATGGTACCATTGATGGTATTGAACCAGCAGGATGGACTGGGGCAGAAAGTAATGATTGTGATTCGGATGGTGTACCATTGGGGCAAGGTGATTTAGATGATTTTGAATCTTGCATCAATCAAAATGGATTTGTGCCATCTACTGCTTGTACATGTAACACCAGTATGCAAGTTGGTGGAGGCCAATTTATATCGGACATAGGTGTTGGCCCTTCACCAGCGAATGGAGGCGGTCAACCAGATGGTCTCCGATCAGGTGCAGTTAGTGGTCATGATAGATTAACTATAGGCTACCCCTACATGACAAAAAATACGGAAATCTGCTTTCAAGTGGAATTCACTGAAGTTGACGGGACAGCATTGTTTGAACTAAATGGTATTGGTACGTATGTATTCACAAATACCACCGGTGCTACCGATTATGGCTTTCAAGAGTTCTGCTTCCAGACAGTTGAAGATGGTCCACAAACGATTGTGATACGAGAAACAGGAGATGGCTTTATCTATATAGATGGATCGACATATGAATACTGCCCATGCACTCTCTCAGACCCTGAAGAATTATCACCGGATTGTCAATGTCCAAATAACCAATTTCAATTTACTGGGAATTTTCATTCGACTTTAGGTGGGATAGATGATCAAGAAAATTCATCCGGACTACCAGATAATGTCTTTACAAATAATATAACCAGTCTAGATACCTTAATCTTAACTTATCCTCAACTTCAAGCAAATACAAAAATTTGTGTCACAGCAGGATTTAACGACCCAAATGCCGTTCTTCACCTTGTACAAAGTGGACAGATTTATGTGTTTAGTAATGGTACGGGAGACATAACATTTGCGCAACAAGAGTTCTGCTTTATTACTCCAGAGGTCCTGATAGATGATTTATTGTACGTTACAGAGCGTGGAGATGGTTGGGCAAAATTTGATGGTAGTGTAGCATATGCGTGTAATCCATGTTTGAGTAGTGATCCTGATTCTGACGGAGATGGTTTGTGTGATTCCAATGATCCATGTCCAAATAGTTATACCGATGACTTTGATCATGACGGCATATGTGATGATCTTGATATCTGCCTCGGCTTTGATGATACAATAGATTCTGATGGAGATGGTATACCGAATGGATGTGATATTTGTCCAGCAGGCAACGATTTGGTTGACAGTGATTCTGATGGTGTGCCAAATGCTTGTGATCAATGCCCAGGTAGCGATGACTCAATCGATTCTGACTTTGATGGTATTCCGAATGCTTGCGATACTACTCCTTGTCTCAATTTCCTTACAGAACTCAATCATCCAATTTTGCTAAGCGATCAATCAGTTAATTATGAAATCCTCACTGATGGTTTTGTCCTAAACAATAGAAATCTTGATTACACGGCAGGTCAGAACTTAAACTTTGAAAAAGGGTTTGAAGTAAAATCTGGTTCAATATTCCATGCTGAAATAAAACCGTGTTCGAATTGATGTCATAAGAGTAAGTTTCATTTAATGAAAAAAAACCGCTTCCCAACAAACAGGAAACGGTTTTAGCTATATAGTACAGAGATTCTTTTACGGACAAGCTTCAATTTTCGCGATCAAAACTGCATTCATTGATACTTCAAATTCTGGTAATAATTCTACATACCTTCCAGCTGTAAACGAGGTTTCACTACTGATTACATTTGCGTCAGAATCGATAGTAAAATTTGCAGTACGGCTAAAATCTAAACTGATATCATTACTTATAATCAAGTTATTTGGACAACCTAATACTGTAGCTTGATAGCAGGTAATACATTCAAAATCTTGTGCTCCATTTAATGGATCAATTTCACCAATGACTATTTCTGTTTGATTAAGAGGTTTTCTAGAAGCATGTCGGCTAAAAATATTTCCTAATGTATTTCGAGATCCAAATTACCTAAATGAAATGTTGTTTTATGGTATTGCTGAGCATTTTCAGTGAATGCAGATTTCTAATTATAGTGTCATTAATACGACAATATGACTCATACTTCAGTAAATGAAAGAAATTTTATAACAGAATTTTGCCCATTTGAAAAACAATATTTCTATTTTAAATCGTCAAACCAAATAAACACCAAGTCTGCAATTGTGCAATTGTGCAATTCCGACGATACCTGCACATAATTGACCATAGACTGAATTAATTGTTATCCAAACCAACTAATATATTTATTATGAAAAATTTGATTTTATTTTCATGTTTACTTTTTTCGTTTTTCATTTTGCTTTCATGCAACAATGATGATGAACATTTTCATGGTTTAGAAGAGTTAAACGACATTTACGAATTTGCACTTGATGGCGAAATTGTCACAGATAAAAAAATTCTGGATGCTGCCAGTATTTTAGAACTCGGTGACGAAAAAGTTATTCGGAAAACCTTTGAAACGCTAGATGGCGGTTTTGAAGAAATGCTTGTATTGGGGGGAGATATTGCTATATCTGAAGAAGAATTATTTGAAAAATCTACTAACAAGAAACAATATCGCACAACAAATCTTGTTACTGGTTCTAATAGAACGATTGATGTTTTAGGATGGACTGGAGGTAGGAAAAAATTATCAAATAAGGCAAGAAACGGCCTTAGAGATGCAGTCAATAATTATAATAATTTGAGTGGTGTTTCACTGAATTTAAGACTCACATTTGGAAGAGGAAGTAGTGCGAGAAGAAATGCAGATATAGTTGTTACTGATATCTCGTCAACTGAATCAGGCAGTGGTGGAGTCGCTGGCTTCCCAAGTAGGGGAAGGCCATTTAAAAATGTAAGGATTTTTGGTCTTGAAAGATTCTCTCGAGATGTAAATGAGCATGTCATTACTCATGAAATAGGGCATGCAATAGGATTTCGACATACCGATTTTTTTAACAGATCAAGCTGTGGACAAAATGTAAATGAAGGTCAGGCAGGTGTTGGTGCCATCCGTATTGCTGGTACTCCAAGTGGCAACACAGCTTCTATAATGAATGCATGCTTCTCTGGAAGTTCAAATGGCGAATTTACAAATACCGACAGAACTGCTCTACGAAATCTTTATTAGTAAAATGAGCATTATCCTTAATTAAGTTCATTCAAAGTGGTTGTATTCCGTTTCGAATACAACCACTTTTCAGTTTAGGCAATTGAAAAAATTTTATTAGTAGTGCAAGCTTCTCCGCACCTATTCCCAGAGTTCCCAGCCGTAAGTAATTAATAGTGCACTACTTTTGATAAATACAGTCAATTGTCTGAAGAAGCAATGTCTTATGATTAGTATCCTATGGTAAATTACTCTGTTCGAAACATTCACTTAATTTGGAACAAAAATTGAATTCTATCAACAAAGAGTATAACTCAGTTTGATTACTTTGTTGACAAATTAATTAATTATGAAAGTAGTTGAAGTCACGCAGTCAGGAGGTTTAGAAAATCTGAAAGTCAGCGAGCGTGCAAATATCTCGCCTAAAGACGGAGAAGTTTTAGTTAAATGGCATGCCACATCTCTGAATTATCACGATTACCTTGTTGCTTTGGGTGCAATCCCAGTACAAGAAGGTCGAATACCTATGTCTGATGGAGCTGGTGAGATTGTTGAAGTTGGATCTGGTGTCGTTGATTGGAAGGTAGGTGATAAAGTCATGTCTCTGTTTTTCCCAAACTGGATGGATGGAAATCCTAGCTTTCCAAAAATCGCTGGTGTATCTGGTGAAACTATCGATGGATACATTGCAGAACAATCAATAGTAGAAGCTCGCAGTTTGACTAGAATCCCTACTGGTTATAGCTATGCTGAAGCTGCTACCCTACCATGCGCAGGACTTACAGCTTGGAATGGTCTGACACATACTGGTGGATTGATGGCAGGACAAAAAGTCTTGATTGAAGGTACAGGTGGAATGTCATTACTAGGCTTACAACTCGCTAAAGCAGCTGGCGCAAAAATATATGCAACTACTTCCTCTTCAGAAAAAGCAGAGAGATTGATGAGTATGGGCTGCGAAGCAGTTGTTAATTACAAAGAAGAACAACGCTGGGGCAAATCAATATTTAAACAATCTGGCGGTGGAGTAGATGTCGTACTTGATGTAGGCGGTGGCTCTACTATGGGACAATCTATAGAAGCAAGTAAAATGGGAGGTACTATAATATCTATTGGGATTTTAGGAGATGGCAGAAAAGGATCCATCACTTTTCCAAAACTCTTTTTCAAATTCATTAGTTTGAAAGGTATAGCTGTAGGTAGTAAGCTTATGCAAAATGCCATGGTGGATGCAATAGAAACAAATGGAGTTAAACCGATTATCGATAAGAGCTTTGCTTTTGATCAACTTGCCGAGGCATTTACTTATCAAGCATCAGGTAAACAGTTTGGGAAGATTGTTTTGGAATGGTAATTT
>CAYNMW010000051.1:12466-25684 GCA_964398295.1 uncultured Saprospiraceae bacterium
TACTTATCAAGCATCAGGTAAACAGTTTGGGAAGATTGTTTTGGAATGGTAATTTAATGTTGAATTTTGAATGTTTAATGTTGAATAATTGTAAAGGGTATTTCTTCAATTACTAAATAGTTCTGGTAAAAGATATTTCGGTTTTTTAGCTTTAATTGAATGAAATGAACATCAGGATTGTCATCAATTTGTAGTAGAACAATAAAAAACAATCATTTCTTAGCCTTTGTTAATTCTTCTATTTTTTTTGACATAACATTCTGAAAATCAATTGTTTACTACAATAAAGGATAAAACAAATCTGTAGATATTTTGTAGGAATGTGTAGAAACTTTGTACTATTCTACATTGTAGGGATTGACTGTAACTATAGTTCTGTCATATATTTGTAGTGTCCTTATTACTTATCGCGGCGTCATTTTGAAATTGAAAATCTAAAAACATTTTAAAATGAATCAATCTCATAATTTTTCAGCAGAGAACATCATCAACACAATTCAGTTAGTAGGAATTTTTGCAATGGGAGTTTTCTTTACTTTGTCTCAGACATTTGGATAGTCTTTATTTTCGGATCAAATCAAGTGAATTCATTGTTTGGTGAAATAAATCCAAATCGTCTACTCCGATTAAATCAACACCTAGTTCAATTAAAGTCATCCAGCTCAATTTAGTGTCTCGAGTTTTCCAAAAGCGAATCATTTTTCCTTCTGCTTTAACTTTCCGAACAACATCTTGTAAAGCTCTTTTTTGTTTTTCACTTAATGCTTGCTTCCCATCCCATAAAACGAGATGAGAAAAATTCATGCTAATTAGAGGCATCAACTCGGAATCAAATTGCTTTCCAACATGCTCCAATCTTCCATCAATAAAAAAATACGGAAATACTTCTGTACTCATAATTTCCTCTCTTGGAAGATCTCCGCTGAGAATTACTGTTAAGTTACTTTTCCTGTAATTCCTAATTGTAAATAAATCAGGATAGTCATTTATAGCATCATGTAGTTTTACTAAAATGTTAGGTGTGTATTCTTTGACGTCCAGCAGTAAATATAAGTGATGCTCAGATCCAACTAGTTGATTTGCCAAAGGCTTTAGATATAAATCTTTCAGGTTTGGTTTTTTATCTAGATCAACAGAATCATGACTCACCACTATCTTATCATTATATAAATAGACATCTATTTCTATTGAACTAAATCCATTGTCAAGGGCTGTTTTCAAGGGGATTACCTGTTCGTAATCATTGTGCGAATGAGCAATAACTGGATAAGTAAAGTCAGATATTTGACCAGCCACTATTAGGCTATAGCCACCTAAACATAATGTCAGATACAGTTTTACTATATTCATTAACCAGGATCTGATTCAGACTTAGACTCTGTTCGCAGAAGTCCTCTAAAGGCCTCGGCTGAACTTGCCTCTCCAGTGACTACCCGATATACTTCTTGTGAAATTGGCATTTCAACATTGTATTTCCTTGCGAGCTCCATAACAACAGGTGCGGTCTTGACCCCTTCTGCGACCATCGACATTTCTTGTATGATATCCTTGAGCACTCTACCCTGCCCAAGTTGGTAACCAACATGCCGATTCCTACTCTGCGTACTATTACACGTAGCTACTAAATCTCCCATTCCGGCAAGACCAGCAAAGGTCCGTCGTCTACCCCCCATCTCCATTCCTAGTCGTGTTAATTCTGCCAATCCTCTTGTGATGACAGCAGCTCGTGTGTTATCACCTGCACCCATACCATCACCCATACCTGCAGCAATGGCAACGATGTTTTTTAATGCCCCTCCCAATTCACAACCAACTACATCGTCATTTGTGTACACGCGAAATAAACCTGTCATGAATATCTTTTGCAGAGCAACACTTATGTTGTCATCTACTGTAGCGATGACACTTGCAGCTGCTTGCCCAGAGATTATTTCTCTTGCGAGATTAGGCCCAGTTAATACACCAGCTGGATGACCCGGCATCATATTTTCTATAATTTCTGTCATGCGCAGTTGCGTACCTTTTTCTAAACCCTTGGATAGAGAGACAATCGGCACCCAAGGTCTGATATACTTCTTTGCCTCCTCCAAAACTGATCTAAAATTTTGAGCAGGTATTCCCATAACAACGACATCTGCATCTCTGACAGCTTCCTCTATCGAGTCGCAAGCTTTGAGACCCTTAGTTAATCGTGCTCCAGGTAAATATTTTTCATTTGTGTGTTGCTCATTTATTTCTTTAACCGTTTCTTGATTTCGAGCCCATATTTTGGTATCGGTATTTCTTGCAACTAAGGAAGCGACTGTCGTGCCCCAAGATCCTCCACCTAACAAACCTGTTCGCAACATCATGGTAATTATTTTTTCAACTCTTTTTAAACAAAACTTAGGCTTTCTTTTTCTTCTTCGTACTGCCAGATTTTTCTAATTGTTTGATGTCCTTTTGATTCAGTGACTTTAGATACAAATCTCTAATTTTTTTGATGTGTTTATTGAGATCCGCTTTTTTCCAGTTTTTTGTTGGTATCGGATCTAAGACGGAAATTCTAATTGTAGCAGGTTGCAAAATCGATATACCTCTAGGCATGGCATCATGTGCATTTTCTATCACAATAGGTACTATAGGTACTTTTGCTTGCATGGCTAAATGAAAGGCTCCTTTCTTAAATTGACCAAGTGTATAATCATAACTTCTGGTTCCTTCTGGGAAAATAACAACAGACGTACCACTCTTTAATGCATCCACTGCAGGCTTCATCGCTTCAATGGCTTTTTCTTTATTTGATCGATCAATAAATATCAT
Source organism: uncultured Saprospiraceae bacterium (assembly GCA_964398295.1). GTDB lineage: Bacteria > Bacteroidota > Bacteroidia > Chitinophagales > Saprospiraceae > CALFUK01. Next base: position 15,269 of record CAYNMW010000051.1, read on the forward strand.
TCCTTTTGAAGCAGTCAATATCTGACCAACAACTGGCATTTTTTGTATTTCTTTTTTACCAATTCCTACAGTGTCCTTGCGCAATAATTTAGAAGCAATAATTAAATCTGCATTACTTTGGTGATTTAAAATAAAGACACAAGGTCGACTCGCCCATATTTTTTCTTCACCTTTTACTGCAAGATTTATCCCAGCTATTTTTGCAGCTAGGTCACCAAACGAAGCCATCATTGAATTTCTACCTTGTTGCCATGAACCTTTTTTCGTGCCACTGAGAAATCCTCTCGCTGCAGCTGGGAATAAAGATGCCATAGTCAAAGCAGTCCTGGCATAATTCTTTAGCGTATTACGATCAACATCATCAAATCTGTATACTGGCCAGTTATTCACGTATGCTGCTGCCGATAATTCTTTGTCAGGATTGACTGCAATCGGGTTACCTACTATTTCCATTAATGGCATATCCTCAGCACTATCTGTGTAGAAGTAAGATTTTGACAAATCGAGATTAAGAGAATCTGCGAGGACGTGAGATGCGAGGGCTTTACCTTCTCCCCAACATGCTGGCTCTACAATTTTCCCTGTAAATTTACCATTGACAACTTCCATTTTCGTGCACATGACATGTTCTATACCGAGATCAGTAGCAATGGGTGTAACCTGGTAAGGTGTAGCAGCTGATATGATCGCCACTGTATGACCCTTTGCCAAATGTGATGCTACCAAGGCTCGGGACTCTGGATAAATAGCTTTCGCCAAATGTTTATTATAAACCTCTTCTCCAACTTTTTTAAACACATCTTCTTTAATGCCTTTAATACCATTTGCGCCTATTGCAGCAAGGCTAGCAAAATTTTTATCCCCTACAGCGTACACCAGAGCTCCACCAAATTGCGCAACAATTTCGCTATTCTTCATTTTACCACTCAATAGTCGTGTTTTGAAAAATTTAGTAGCAGAAAATCCTTTGATTAGTGTTCTGTCCAAATCAAAAAACGCAGCAATATGAGGTCCGGATTCAGAATTGATTACATCCTCTGTAAGACTTTCTGTCTTAGAGCCAGGAACCACATTTTTTTCGATAGGTATTACTTTTGCTTCAGTTGAAGATGTACGTAAAACATATTCTTGTAATTCTTTAATATACGCAGCTAACTCAGTAAGCTCATCTAGAAAAGCTTGCAATTCTTTTTTCTTTCTGTTTTTTCCTTGTGGAATTAAATCTCTATTTTGAACATAACGCAAGCCATTTAAAATGAACGGTTTTGAAACAGATTCGATTCTATGAATTTTGCCTTGCCAATGCATTTCCTCACCAAGGAACATACAAGCATGTAGTAATTTATTCTCGTTGAATAGTTCATCGTCATCCATATTCATCAATGCCAAAGACACAACCGAATAGGCTTCTACATAAGTATATAAGACAACTTGAGAAATAAGGATGGGCTGTTCGCGAAGTATATTAAGTGCCGATTCTTTGTCTTTTTGATTTAGTTTATTACGCCAATTCTCATCCATCAATCCAAGATCATATTCGATCTCATCCGTAAAATTTGGTTTGGTGGAATAGAAGAACTCAAATTTGAATAAGTTTCTAAGATCCATTATTGCTTGCCAAAACACATCTTCTCTATCAGAAGCTTTATGCTTTGCAGATTTCAAAATTGCCAATTCAATAAATGCCCGGTGATATAAATGATGTACACACATATTGGAATAATATGTTGTCATCAAATATTTTTCAGGTACTATAGCATATTTAGCTTTTGGTCCTTCACCCATCTGCTGGACAAGGCTTGACTGCTTCAATAAATTGAGTGCATATTGTACACTTTGACTGATGGGTACACCTCTATCCACCAAGGCGTCTGCTTTATGTTTTTCTACAATCTTCATCAAGCTCAATACATTGTACTCGATAAGATTTTTTGTCAGTGAAAATTTACTGAGAAGAGTTGTACAAATTAAGGAGGCAGTTGTTACGGGAGTAATTTGATTAATTCTGTGTACAAGCTCGAATGCCAATTTAGGCAGCGTATATTTAGAATTTGGTACTTGAAAATCATCTGGAATTTCTGCGAAATGTTCTTCTTCTCTTTCTATTGGTTCTCCAATACGTACAGATATCCTTCCATAATTATTGCTCATGCCTTTGATGTAGTTCACCATCCACATTAGGTTTTCCGCATTCTTTTGTTTGCCTCTACCCTCTTTGGTCATTTCACCAACATCCTGGATCAGATCGTAAACAACAGAAACAGGAACATATTTCACTTCATCCTTGGATTGCTTTTCTCCTTCAGCAATGTATTTGAGAATTCCCATCTTAGGCCACACCAATTTTCCAGTACGAGAACGGGTTCCTTCGATTGCCCACATAAAGTGTTCTTTCTGTTTCACAAGATGGGCCAGAAAATGTCTGAGTGAAGCTTTATAAACGTCGTTGTCTTTAAATGATCTGCGTATGAATATGACACCAGACTTACGACCTAAATTTCCAGCACCGAAAAAGCTTAAGTTGATACCAGCGAATATAAACGGTATAGGTAATCCGTGCCGAGCTAAGACAAGTGCAAGCACCCACATATCTATATACGTTTTATGCGTCATCACAAATGCAACTGAATGTCTACGCATTAATTTTCCCAGCGCTTTCAGTTCATCATGATCGACATCAATGGTTTTATCGTAACCTCTGGATAAGGTAAACTTGATCAATTCGAACATTGCCCCATCAGCATATGGGTCATGAACAGAATACAGTTCCGTTATATATTCTTTTGCGTCCTTTTGAATACTTTCAATTGGCGTTTTGTGCTTTTCAGCAAGACATGAAAGTGTCTCTTGAAATTCGGTGTTCTGAAAAATGAAATCGATACCTTGCATGGCCTTAAGATAATTATTCATAATGAATTATAATACAAGGATTTAGCTATTGTTTATGATATCAGATGATACAGAGAACCTCAGCCTTAGATTTATCCTACTAAGTCTACCTCAGTCATGAAGCGAATCAAAACATTAGACCATGCAAAGGTTAGCGGCTACTCCTTTGGTAGTTGGCCTTTTGGGGAGCCAAGTCTATTTGTCTATGTCTGGTATATTGATGGATTATTGATTGATACTGGGCATAGGCATATGAGAAAGGAAATAATAGATACTATACAAAAATGGTCAGTCGAACAATTGTATGTAACCCATCATCACGAAGATCATTCTGCAAACATCAGTGCAATCACAGAACATTTTTCATGTCCTGTTAAGACATCTTCCAAGTGTGCCGCGCTCATGGCAGCTCCTCCACCTATGAGTCCAGCTCAACATTTGTCCTGGGGTAAATATGAACCCTACCATGATTTTATTATTGAAAACATTATAATAGAAACCAATCAATATTCATTTGAGATTTTGCAAATTCCAGGGCATGCAGCAGATATGGTATGTTTGTATGAAAAGAATCAAGGCTGGTTATTTTCTGCAGATTTATATTTGAATCACTACATTAAATATTTCATGAAAGCTGAGAGTATGAAGCAGCAAATAGAGTCATTGGCTAAAATAAGAGAGCTTGAATTTGATGCTATGTTTTGTGCACACAATCCTCAGTTTGATAATCCCAAAGCATTACTTGCTAAAAAGCAACAATTCTTAGAGGATTTTTATGGGAATGTTGAGCGACGTCATAAACAAGGGATGACAGAAAAAGAAATATTTATCAGCATGCAATTAAAAGAAATGCCAAGAATTAAGTTAATGTCGCTTGGAGCCTTATCGACCATGAATATGGTGAGGTCTGTGATTCGGGATGTGGAATATTCTAGTTAAAATATCCCATCACCATCAAGCAAATCACCCAGTCCTCCCAAAATGCTCCCCTCGCCTTTTCCGCCTCCAAAATAACCTTTTGAATGAGTCAAAATTCGATCTCCTAATCTACTAATTGGAAGTGACTGAATCCATACAGAACCAGGACCGACAAGACTGGCAAAAAATAATCCTTCACCGCCGAAAACAGCATTTTTAATTCCCTTTACAAATTGAATATCATAATCAACTTGACTTGTAAATCCTACTAAGCATCCGGTATCAACTCGTAAGTGTTCGCCTATTTCCAATTCTTTCTTTACAATATATCCACCGGCATGTAAGAATGCCAAACCATCACCTTCAATTTTTTGCATGATAAATCCTTCTCCACCAAAAAATCCTCTGCCAAGTTTTCTGGAAAACTCAATTCCAACTGAAGTCCCTTTTGCTGCACATAAAAAAGAATCTTTTTGGCAAACAATTTTGTTTCCGTATTCATTTAAATCCAATGGTATGATTTTACCTGGATATGGTGATGCAAATGACACTTTTGCCTTACCTGATCCACCATGGGTAAACGTTGTCATGAATAATTTTTCGCCGGTCAATACCCGTTTACCAGCTCCTAGTATTTTACCAAAGACACCTTGTTCTTGTTCTGTACCGTCTCCAAAAATTGTAGACATCTCAATATCATCATCCATCATCATAAAACTACCTGGTTCTGAGATGACAGTTTCATGCGGATCTAATTCGATTTCTACAAATTGCATTTCTTCTCCAAAAATTTGGAAGTCAATTTCGTGTGTGTTTTTCATTTGTTATGGTTGAGGTTTCTGATGAGTTGTGTATAAAAATTTTTATAAAGTGAGTAACAAATATTTAAATGAACAATTCACCTATTTGGTTTTTATTAAATTAAATATTCGATAAACAAATCTATATTATAGACAAAAAAAAGGTCCCAGCGGGGAGCTGGGACGCATTCAATAAACCAATCTCATGTATTAAACATGATATTATAAAAAGACGAAATCCATATTTGATCCTGACACTTAATGCCAGGATATTCGACGCTGACATTTATCGTCAGCTGAGGTTCTGATTAACATTCTTCTTATCTCAGATTGGTTGTAATTAAAACTTTGCAAATAATATTTATTCAATATTTCTTAATCTACATTATCATATAAAAATTGATTGCCTCTTGTTAAAGGTGAATCTTCATCATCACTGATGGATAATCGAGATCGAGCTTGTGTATTCTCAGCATCGACGTCATCCAATGACACATTTCTTCTTTTGTAAGCAGGCACCTTTTCCAACTCAGCGATTGTGGATGGATTGTCAATTGGTTTGCTGCTTATCTCTCTTTGCTGTTGTATACGATTGTGCTCCTTGAGCATTTTGTCTTTACTAATCTCCTCAATAATTTTTGGAGTTACTTGTTTTTCAATTCGCTCAGCAAAAGGTTCGGCTAAAGAATTGATGGGGTTATCTGCATAGGTTTTAGAGGCTTGCATTTTCACATCCAATTCGACTGTGTTTACTGACTCACCTTCATCATATCCGACCATTAGTCCGAATTCTTTTTCCATATCCTTGTCATCCAGAGGCACGATTATTTTTTCTTCTTTGTCTTTATTGTAGGCGTAATCACTCTCTACAAAACCAGTTGCAATTAGCGTTATACTCAATTTCTCGCCAATAGACTCATCTCTGCAATTTCCCCAAATCAAGTCAGTTCCATGTCCAGCTTCTTCTTGTACGTATTCTGTAATTTCACCAATCTCATCCATTGTCACCTCCTTCGTTCCAGACGTGATATTTAACAAGATGTGTTGCGCTCCTCGAATGTCATTATCTTCTAGTAAAGGTGAATTCAAAGCAGCATGGATTGCTTTTCGTGCTCGATCATCTCCTTCAGCAGTTGCATTACCCATCATGGCTACACCACTGGCTCGCATGACATGATTGACATCTTCAAAATCAACGTTTATGTAACCAGGCACAGTAATGATTTCTGCGATACCCTTTGCTGCAGTAGTTAATATTTCATCAGCATGACCAAATGCTTCTGACAAACCTAAATCACCATATGCTTCTCTCACCTTATCATTAGAAATAACTAGAATGGCATCAACATATTTCTTTAATTCTTCTAAGCCTTCTAAGCCTTGCCGATGTCTCCTCATACCCTCAAATTTGAATGGCAGTGTAACAATACCTACTGTCAACAAATCCTGTTCTTTGGCAGCCTTGGCAATAATTGGTGCTGCACCAGTACCAGTTCCACCTCCCATTCCTGCTGTGACGAAAACCATTTTTGTTCCATCATTTAAAAAGGTCCGGATGTCTTCTATTGATTCGATGCAAGCTTGTTTCCCAATTTCGGGTTTTGATCCTGCTCCTCTTCCTTCAGTCAAATGAGGACCGAGTTGGATTTTAGTCAACACTGGATTAGAAATTAGGGCTTGATTATCTGTGTTGCAAATAACAAAATCAACGCCTTGTATTCCTTGCTCAAACATGTGTGCGACTGCATTGCCACCGCCACCACCTATGCCGATCACCTTTATAATGGACTTTTCATTTTGTGGTATATCAAATAACATAATAGTTGAGTTTCGAGTTAATTAAAATTCTGAATCTGGTCTTGCTTCAAAAAATTCCTTCGTATAGGAAAACAACGACTCCCATAATTTCTTACCAGATTTATTATCTGGGGTCATTTCTCCATCCTGATCTTGATCCTGATTATCCTGCTCTTGGTAATAATTTATCTGCTCTTCCAATTCAATATTGTTGATGGAATGAATTAACAAACCTACAGCAGTAGAATAAATTGGACTTGCCAATGTACCATTGTATCCGTGTGCAAGATGTTCAATTGGTTCACCTATTCGCGTAGGCAATCCTGTATGATATTCAGCAAGTAAATTGATGTGCTTTAACAGAGAACCTCCACCTGTGAGGACAAGCCCACCAAAAAGTTTTTTATCAAATCCAGAACGCTGAATTTCCCAAAAAACATAATCAAATATTTCTTCAACTCTAGACTGGATTATTCTCGCTAAATTCTTTTCCGAAATTTCTTTTGGCTCCCTACCCCTTAGTCCAGGTATTGTGATGATTCGATTGTCATATATTTCATCAGCGAGGGCAGAACCAAATTTAACTTTTAGCTTTTCTGCCTGATCCAACATCACTGTACACCCTTCCTGAATATCTTTGGTAATGACATTGCCACCAAAAGGAATGACAGCAGTATGTCTGATGATGCCTTCTTTAAATATGGTAATATCTGTTGTGCCACCTCCTATATCAACCAATGCAATACCAGCTTCCTTTTCTTCATCACTCAACACAGCCGATGCTGAGGCGATTGGCTCAAGTGTCATATCAGCTACGTCTAATCCAACTTTCTCTACACACTTCAATATGTTTCTGGATGCAGTTATTTGACCTGTAATGATATGAAAATTAGCTTCTAATCGAATGCCTGACATCCCAATTGGGTCGAGAATATCCTGCTCATCATCAACAGTAAATTCTTGTGGAATGACATGTAAAATTTTATCACCTGGCGGAAGAACAAGTTTATACATGTCCTTGATTAGTTTATCCACATCCTTTTCAGATATTTCGGTATTGTGGTCATTTCGGACCAATAATCCGTGATGATGAAGACTTTTAATGTGCTGTCCAGCGATGCCAACATGAACTATTTTAAACTCACGTTTGCATTGTCTTTCTGCCTGTTGAATTGCATCACGAATTGCTTTCACTGTTTTATCAATGTTAGCTACAACTCCCCTGGTGACACCTTCAGACACAACTGTGCCCATACCGACGACTTCAATTTTGTCGTACTCATTTCTGTAGCCTGCGATGGCACAGACTTTCGTGGTACCAATGTCGAGAGCAACCACCAGTTTTTGGGAAGGATGAATATTTTCCATAGTCATATCTTTACGCATGATTAACTAGAAATAACTTGTTTATTTTGTCCATTGTCTCCAATAATTTGATTGGTATATTCATAAATAAACCGCTCGTATTTATCAAAACCTTTAATTCTCACAATGGATTTATATGTCAATTTTATGTTTCTCAATTTTAGATTTAATTTCTCTGTAGATCCAAGGATTAATTCTTGCTTTCCTACTTTAGGGATCAAGGTTATGGACCCATCCTTTTCTACATATATTTGTTCGATAAGTGCTTGCAAAAACTCGTCTTTTGGTAATTGTTTTCCGATTGCAAGAATATCATGAATTTTATGGGCTTTCATTTCTCTCCAATTTGCGACATATTCATCTATGAATCCAGATGCGATTGGTACTCGTACTGCAGAATTTTTTACCGTCTTAATTCTCTCCCCATATTTATCTAAATAATAGTCTTCACCATTTTCTGCCATAATTCTGATCACTGGTGAGCGCTGTTTGATGGATACATGTAGAACATTTTTTCCATCTATATATACCTCAGCAAATTCTATTCGAGAATCGTTCACTAATGATTCTTCCAATTTTCTTGGTTGAATATTTGCAAATTTTACTTCGCTGATATCTGTCCCAAAAAATTGTTCTATGCGTTTCTCTGCCATTTCTTTAGAAATTAAATTTCTAGATCCATGTAAGTCTTCAATCTGCACTACTAAGTGATTAACCTGACTTTTTAATTGCGTTTGCACTGCAAACCATAACAAGAGAGCTATTCCAAGAATAGCCATCAGCCACAGGAATTTATTCCATAGCTGTTTTACTTGTTTATGTTTTGTTTTATTACGCATTAAAATATTTCTCTTTTACTTCTTTTACTTTTTTATCAATGTCACCAGCTCCTACCATAAGTAGGGATTCTACTGGAATATGTTTTAGTGTCTCAATTAATTCATCTTGATGAATTAATTGCTTTTTATCTAGATTGACTTTATCAAAAATAATTTTTGATGTTACACCTTCAATTGGTAATTCTCTTGCCGGATATATTTCCGTAAGAATTAACTGATCTACTTTGGATAATTCTTCTGCAAACCCTTCTACAAAGTCTCTTGTTCTGGTAAACAAATGAGGTTGAAAAACAGCCGTTAATTGTTTACCAGGATATAATTCCCTCACTGCAGCAATAGCAGCTTTCAACTCTTTGGGATGATGTGCATAATCATCGATCAATACAGCATTTTCCTTTTGAGCGACAATCTCGAATCGCCTTTTGATGCCAGCAAAACGCTGTATGGAATTTCTAAGATCATCCCATGTACAACCCAATCCTTTAGCTACAGCTGTTGCCACAACAGCATTTGAAACATTGTGTCTACCACCAAGCCCTAATTCAAATCCATCTATCTCCTTATCCACTTTAATGGCATACTTAAATTTGCCTTCATCAACTTGAATATTGGTTGCTTGTACATCACCATTGTTAATTCCAAAAGAATGTATAGAGATACCTTTACGATAAAGAGCCTGTTTCCATTCCACAGTTAAATGCTGTGTCAAGGACTCATGAATCCATAGAGAGCCTCCTTCTTTGATGTTTAAAGTGAAATCTTGAAATCCTTTTGTCAAAGATTTTTTATTTCCATAAATATCAAGATGATCTGCATCCATCGAAAGAATTACAGCAACATCAGGAAACAATCGTAAAAAAGAACGATCATACTCATCGGCCTCTGCAACAATCCATTCTGAATTTCCATATAAATAATTGGAATCAAAGTTCTTCATGATGCCGCCTACAAATGCTGAAATATCAATCCCTGAATTCTTTAACAAGAATGATATTATCGAACAAGTTGTGGTCTTGCCATGCGTCCCTGCTACTGCTATTGTCTTTTTCTCTTTGCTGATCATTCCCAAGACTTCTGACCGTTTATAGATCGGTAAGCCATTTTTGAGAATGTGAGCATATTCATTATTTTCCTTTGGAATAGCCGGTGTAAAAATTACTATGTCAATATTATCAGGAATTAGAGTTACATCATCTGTATAATGTATTTCCATACCTTCGCTTTCCAACGTTTTGGTAAGCACTGTAGATGTTCTATCGTATCCACTTATTTTTTTTCCTGCTTTCAAGAAATATCTAGCCAAAGCACTCATTCCTATTCCTCCGATTCCTAAAAAATAAATGTGTTTTATTTCCTCAATTTTCATTACTACCAATTAAACCAATGACCTCTTCAGCAATTAATTCATCTGCGTGATCATTCCCTAATTTCTTAATGGAAGCCGCTAAAATATTTAGCGTCTCTTCATCATTAATCAATTCAACCGCCTCTTTCATCAATCGTTGTTTTGCATTCTGATCACGTACCAACATTGCAGCATTCCGCTCTGTAATAGCCAAGGCATTTTTAGTTTGATGATCCTCGGCAACATTTGGCGATGGCACCAATATAACTGGTTTGCCAACTGAACAAATTTCAGCTATTGTTAGTGCTCCAGCTCTCGTCATCAATAAATCAGAAACCACATATGCTAAATCCATTCTATCAATAAATGGTCGAACAATCACATTATCGAGCTTCGCCATATCGGACTCGACATAATCATCGTAATACAATTTTCCAACTTGCCAAATCATCTGAATATCTGA